>NZ_JBFBCG010000010.1:0-141679 GCF_040683105.1 Streptomyces sp. NPDC051020
ATCGGCATCTACCCGGCGGGCCGCAAGCCCGGCGACGGGGCCTCGCTCACCTGGGTCTACGTCCCGAACGCCAGCGGCACCGCGACCCTGGACACGACGACCCCAGCGTGCCGCCCGGCACCGAGGCGTCATCGGTGCCACCCGTCAAGGTGGACGGCAACGACCCCGACCTCAAGATGGCCGAGGGCGCCACGCTCGCCCCCGCCAAAGTCCTCGACATCATCCAGGTCGTCGAGGACGAGGGCGGCGAGGAGCGCCGCGAGGACAGCAACGCCAGCATCAAGTTCGCGCTCCAGGCGGAGGTCCTCTTCGGCAAGGACAGCGCGAAGCTGAGCGCCGCAGCCAAGTCCCGTATCGCAGCCGTCGCAGCCGAGATCAAGAAGCAGAACGCCACGAAGGTGCGCGTCTTCGGCTTCACCGACAATCTCGGGTCGTCCGCGCATGGCGACGTGCTGTCCAAGCAGCGTGCCGGTGCGGTGCACGGCGAGCTGGTCAAGTCGCTCGGATCGACGATCACCTTTGAGATCCGTGGTTACGGCGAGCAGTACCCGATCGCCGACAACAGCACGGAAGAGGGCCGGAAGAAGAACCGGCGCGTGGAGGTCTCCTTCCCGCGCGGCAGCGCTTCCTGACTCAGGGCGTATCGGCAGGGCTGTAGGGTCTCAGATTTCGCTGCACAGTCTCACGGCTGACTGCATATCGCCTGCACTTATGAAGCAGTCGTGAGACGGGCAGGTCGGTGCGTTCATCCTTTCGGGCTACTTGGTGCCGGGCTCAGGCTTCCGTTCGGGAGGGTGGGCAGCCTGGTCGTACAGGCCATCGTCTGGGTGGGGGTACGGCATGGACACTGCTACGGAAGTCGTGGTCATGGTGCGTCGCCGTGGCGTCGGCGAGGTCGTGGAATGTGCCTGGCCCGCGGCGTCCACGGACTTACTGTCCGCCGCGGCGCCATGGCGAACGTTCCGCTGGTTCAAGGGGCAGAAGCACTACTTGGGCATCTACCGGTCGGCGACGACGAATGACCAGGCCCTGGTCCACCGGCGCGGCCGCTACGCCACGGTCTGAATCATCCACTCGCCGGCTCCGGTGCCGATTGACGCCCTTGGCTAATGACGTTAGCCTCTGGGCTATGGTTGTTAAGAGGTCGCTGACGCCGGCCGCCGTGGTCGACGTGGCGCTCGGCATCGTGGACGAGCACGGGCCGGACGGCCTCACGCTCGCCGCCGTGGCGCACGGCTGCGGGGTCGCCACGCCGTCGCTCTACAAGCACGTGGCGAGCCTCGGCGAACTGAAGACGCTTGTCGGAGCGCGGGTGCTGGAGGACATGACCGACCGGATCGCGACGACCGTCCTGGGCACCGGCGGCGACGAGGCGGTCACTGGGTTGATGCGCGCCTACCGTGCGTACGGCGCCGCGCACCCGAAGCGGTACGCCGCGCTGCCGATGGACCCGCTGCACGACCCGATCCAGGAGGCGGCCGCCGCGAAGCTCGTCGGCGTCATGTATGCCACGCTGCGCGGCTACGGGCTCGAGGGCTCGGCGGCCGTGCACGCGACCCGGCGCCTGCGGGTGCTCGTGCACGGCTTCGTGTCCATCGAATCCGAGGGCGGCTTCGGCCTGCCGGAAGACCTCGACGACACCTACGACCAGCTCATCCAGATGTATCTCGCCAGCCTGAGGAGCGAATCATGAGGATCCCGCTGTCCGTCGCAGGCGTACTGTTCCTGCTCTACCCCGCCCTCCGCCCGTGGGAGGACGAGTCCACCACCTCGGGTGCCGCCGCCGCGATGGGCTCCACCGCGTGGATCGTCGCGCACCTGTGCGCGATGATCGGGTTCATCCTGGTTGCGATTGCACTGCTGTCAATCAACCGCGTGGCGGCGATCGTGTTCTGGATCGGCGCCGGCCTGACGCTGCCGTACTACGGCGCCGAGGACTTCGGCCTGCATGCGATGGCCAACCAGTCGAACGTCCTCGACCTGGCCGAGGAGGTGCGCTACAACCCGTTCGCGATGACGATGTTCGGGCTCGGGTTGCTGACCATGGCGGCGAGCGCGATCCTCGTCGCGGCCCGGATGCGCACGGTGCCGGCGATCCTGTTCGCGGTCGGGTTCGGGCTGTTCCTGCCGCAGTTCTTCGGTCCGCCCGCGCTGCGGATCGCGCACGGCGTACTGCTCGCGGCCGCCTGCGTGTGGCTGGCCTGGGACGCGAAGCGGGTCCAGCCCGCGCCGGTGCCGGCCTGACTTGAGGTCGTTGCCTCGTGCGTCTGTGGCTCCGACCTGTGGCGCGCGGTACCGGACAGTCGATGATCACCGCGATCAAGGTGTTGCTCAACCCCTGATTCTGCGCACGGCGAGTGCGCGCGGAGGCCATTCGGGCGTCCGCTCCCGCAGCCCAAGTCGCGCTGAAGAGGGGGGTGTCATCTCAGCTACCCGAGATCTGCCGACGGCGATGAGATCGGCCAATTGACGCACGACCTGGCTGCGAGGATCTGCCAGCACAGTGAGACTGATCTTGCACACACAGCCCTGAGACAGAAGGCATGTCCCCAGGTCAGCACCTCACGCATATGCAACAGAACGCGAGATCCTACAAGGGCTGTAGGGTCTCAAAACTCGCTGCACAATCTCAGCGAGAACTGCACGGCGGCGGCACTTATGCCGCCGCCGTGAGACTCGCAGGACATCCTCCGCTACGAGGAACGCTTCGACGAGGTGCATGGAGCCGTGTACCGATGGGACGTTTGGGCAGCCGCCTACCTCATCGGCGGCGGCTGCTCGGACGACAGCTTCATGGACTTCCGCGCCGGCCTGATCGCGCTGGGCCGCGACTGGTATGAGAGGGCAGCGGCTTGCCCGGACAGTCTTGCTGAGCACCCGGCAGTGATCGCAGCCGCGGAGGCACAGGAGGACGAGGCTGTGTTCTACGAGGACGTCAACTACGCGGCCAGCGGCGCGTTCAAGCGCATCGCCGGCGACGAAGAGGACCTATGAGGCCTGGGACAAGTACAGAGCCTCACGTGACAGTTCCGAACAAGACACTGAAGGTAGGGCAGCACCCCCTATCTTCCAGTACGGGTCGGAGGCGGCCCAACCAGGCAGAACGCCCTTCTGCTCGACGTCCTTCCCGACACCTTCGACAAGATCCCGGAGACCTCGGATGCGGTGTCCAAGAAGGACATCGTCAGCCGCATAGAGCATGCCGTGACCGTGCGCGAGTGGGCGGAGCGGACGGCTCCTGCGTGATGACGCTCTTTGAAAATGGCTCTGGCCGCAGTTCCGTGAAGCCGTGAACTGCGCCGCGGGGCCCGGGAATTCGATCGACATTGCCCGTCGGCCGACCTACGGTCTGGGCGTGACAGTCACGTTGAACGATGCCGTGCGCAAGCTCCTGGATGATGCGATACCCGCCGTCTTGGGGACCGTGAACCCTGATGGAAGTCCGCAGACCTCGGTGGTCTGGGTGGGTAGGGATGGAGACGACCTGCTCGTCTCGACGGCCGCTGGGCGGCGGAAGGAAGGGAACATCCTGCGGGATTCGCGGGTGAGCCTGACCGTGTACGACATCGCCGATCCACTCCGTTACGTCGAGGTGCGTGGCGTAGCCGCGGTGACAGAGGACGTGGGCCGTGAGGTGGCGGTCAGGCTGGCGGAGCAGTACGAGGGTCCTGGTGCAGGCCGGGCCTATCTGGAACTGCCTCCGGAGGTGATACGGGTAGTGATAAGGATTAGCCCTCTGCGGGTCATCGGCACGCTCTCCGGGTGACGCAGGCCGGGACGATCCATCGCCTCCGCTCATGACCTGGGGATTCACGGAACTGCGGGCAGGGCCAATTTCAGGAAATGACCGGCGAGTCCCGCCGCAACACGTCCCACCATGTCTGGGGCTACGCCTCCCCGCCCGTCTCGCTCTCCGCGCGCGGATCATCGGGTGAGCTATCCTCGGCGCATGCGCGGACAGTTCACCGGTTGGCCGGAGCATGCTATGGACGTTTTGTGGCAGCTCCAGGGTGAACCGACTCAAGCGGTCCGCGAGCGCTACCGCGCGGACCGCGAACGGCTGGTCCGGCAGCCGATGATCGCCCTGCTCAACGATGTCGCGGACACAGACCCCCGGTACGAGGACTTCGCCGTCTGGCACTACCGCACAGACTCCTGGTGGTGGCAGCACCAGGGCGCGGTGATCCGGCTCGGCCGCAAGATCGAGATCGGTCTCAGGTTCTCCCTGGCCGGCCTGCGGATCCAGGGCGCCTGGTGGTACCCCGATCCCGGCCAGGTGGACATGTTCCGCAAAGCCGTGGCTTCCGAGGGGAGCGGCCGCGAACTATCCGCCATCGTCGAGGACGTGCGGAAGAAGGGCTACGACATCTCCGGGGACGTGATGAAACGCCCTCCGCGCGGCTATCCGACTGACCACTCCCGTACGAACCTGCTGCGCCACCGTTCACTGGTTGCCGCCCGCCCCCTCGGCTGCGAGGAATGGCTGCACACCCCAGAGGCGGTCGACCGGGTCCTCTCGGCTGCCGCCGACCTGGACACCCTGCTGATGTGGCTGGTCCGCCATGTGAAGAGCGCCGCCTGACATCACGGGGGCGCCGCGCGGCACGGGAGTAACCACACCCGTGCCGTCGGCCCCCGCGCCAGAAGGTGATGCGCAACTTCAACGCCGACCGGTCGCCTATCACCAGATAGCCGTCCGGCACCTCGGCCAGGGGGGCGGCACGGTCGAAGACGGCCCAGGATCGAGGACCCCTCACGAGCGATGGCCAAGCAATGGCATATCTGACACGAATCTGAGACTGGCAGGTCAAGCCGCCCACTCGTATGGGTGATTGGGCTCTGATGCTGGTGCCCTGGTAGAAGCCCGCTGACACCGCGGGCTCACGGGGCATCGCTCGTGGGCTTGGGGGTGTGCGGTGGGGGAGATCGCCGCGACGGTGAGAGGAAACACCCATCCAAGCCGTGAGACAGCGGGAAGCTGCTCAGCGCCTCGTCTCGTACCTGGTCAGGACCACGCCGCCGGGCAACGTCCGCGTCTCCACCAGGTTCAGGTTCACCCAGCTGTCCAGCGCGGTGAAGAACGGCGTGCCGCCGCCCACCAGGACCGGATGGGTGGCGATCACGTACTCGTCGATCAGCCCGGCGCGCATGGCTGCCCCGGCAAGCGTTGCGCCGCCGATGTTCATTGGGCCGCCGTCCTCGGCCTTGAGCCGGGTGATCTCGGCGATCGCGTCGCCGGTGACCAGGCGGGTGTTCCAGTCGACCTTGTCGATCCTCGAGGAGAACACCACCTTCGGCGTGTCCCGCCAGTTCCGCGCGAACTCGATCTCCGCCGGGGTGGCGTTGGGCTGCTGGTCGCCGGTCGGCCAGTAGGAGCTCATCGCCTCCCATAGCTTGCGCCCGTACAGCGACAGGCCACTCGCCTGCTCGTGGTCGAGCCACCACTGGAACAGCTCGTGGCTCGGCGGTCCGCTCCAGCCGATGTCGTCGCCGGCCGCGGCGATGTAGCCGTCCAGAGTCAGGTTCATGCCGTAGATCAGTTTCCGCATGGCCAGCCTTCCGTCCGTGGGTGTCCGGCGTATAGACCAGCGCGGCTCGTGAAACTCATCGGTGCGCGATCTGGGCTCGCCGGTAGACCTCGCGCTCGAGGCTCAGCGTGGTGTACTCGGCCGACACGGGCAAGCCGCCTGATCTCGACCTCGCCCTCGCGAGGAAATGCCACGGATTTGAGACTGATCATGGGTGACAAGGCCGTGAGACAGCCAAGAACGCCCAGGTCACGCAAGATCGACATGTCACGAGCGGCGAGACCCTACCGCTGTAGGGTCTCAGATTTCGTGTCCTCATCTCAGCTCGGATGTCCGAGCGAGGTCCTGTAGGACGCGAAATCTGAGACCCGCAGTTGTCCTGCCGCATTGAAGCTGTCGGATTCTCACTCATTCTCGTTCGTTCTGGCGGATTCTCGTCGGGGTGTGCTCTGAGCGGCGGCTTTTGCTTCGTTCGTGGGGTTTGACCTGCCTCGGGAGGTCAAGGTAGATCGGCGATGCGGTGCGCCAACCAGGCAAGGGCGGGCGGCGTCCGGTACTCGATGGCGTGGTGGCCGCCCTCGAACAGCTCGAAATGCACGATGTCGTCGGCCACTCCGACTTCGGTGAGCGCATCGCGGAAGGCCAGTGCGCCCAGGTCGAGGAACCACTCGTCGCGGGTGCCGGCGTCGATCCAGATGCCGCGCTTGGAGCGGAGGGCGTCGGCGTGTGTAGTGGCCATCCGTACCGGATCCCAGGCCAGCCAGCGCTGCCACTCGTCCTCGCGCAGGGCCCCGGTGCGGGGGTCGAAGGGAAGGGTGGGAGAGCCGTCGGGGCCTGGGGAAAAACAGGCGGACACGCCGAGGATCTCCAGGAGGTTCAGGTCCTCCTCCTTGGTGAAGGCGACCCGCGAGCGGAAATCATCCCACCAGCGGAAGATGTCGCCGCCGTAGGGCCGCAGTTGGCGGGCCGCGGTGAGGAAGTGCGGGGGGCACTGGGCCTCGAACAGCGAGTCGCCGGAGTGGGTGGCGAAGGCGCCGAACAGATCCGGGCGGAGCATCGAGGTGACCGCGGCGCCGAGTCCGCCGCTGGACTTGCCCGCGATGGCTCGGTGGTCGCGTGCGGGGAGCGTGCGGTAGCGGGCGTCGACGTACGGCACGACCTCCTCACATAAGTAGGAGTGGTAGCGGCCGGTGCCGGGTGAGTCGATGAACTGGCTGCCGCCGTAGGAGGTCCAGGCGTCCACGAATACCAGCAGCATCCCGGGCGCCTCCCCGCGGGCGAAGATCTCGTCGGCGAGCTCGGGGACTGGCTTCCGAAAGGCCGTGCGGTTGCGCCAGACCGGGAGCGTTCCCGTGTAGCCGAGCAGCAGATACGTGACGGGGTAGCGGCGTTCGGGCGCATCGTCGTAGCCGGGCGGGGTGTAGACCCACATCGGTCGTTGCGCCGGGTCGTTGAGGGGGTTGCCGCGGAGCAGCGCGCTGTCGATGACGTGTTCGTCGATGCGGCCGGCGAGCGTGAAGGACGACATACCTCGGGACGGTACTACGATTTCAAAATATCTCAATACATAATTTCTGGAAGGTAGGGTGGCGCCGTGACATCACGGCAATTGGCGGCGGAATCAGCGCAGCAACGGGACTCCATCGACCGGCACATCGCCCGCTGGTGGCGTGAAGTGCCCGGCTTGGTACCGGAGTTGGAGGGCACGGTCACCCGCATGCAGATGCTCGTGCGGCACCTGCAGCAAAAGAAGGAGGCCGCCCTGGCGCGGCACGGCCTGAAGCTGTGGGAGTACGAGATCCTGTGGCGCCTGCGCTCGGCGGGAGAGCCCTACTGCATGGCACCTACACGTCTCGCTCAGGGGCTCGGCGTCCATCCCGCGACCCTCACCAACCGCCTCGATCGCCTGCAGTTGGCGGGCCTGATCGCTCGCGAGCACGCACCTGAGGATCGCCGCAGCCTTCTCGTCGGCCTGACTCCACGGGGGGTCGCAACGTGGGCGGCGGTGATCGACGACCAGCGGGAGGCCGAGGCCACACTGCTCGCGCCCCTGGACAAGAAGGAGTTGGGGCAGCTGGCCGCCCTCCTGCGGGTCGTGGCCCTTGCTGCAGAGGAGGACGGCCCGCCCCTCATGCCGCACGTCGACTGAAACCAGGAAAACGTGCGGGATCAGGAGCGCGGCCAACCCATGAAGCCGACCCCTGAGTGCTCGGCAGGCCATCATCCGGAAACCCGATTGACGACAGTCGCAGAATCTATGTCAGGAACTGATATCAGCGGCTATGTCGAACGCCGAGCAGGGCGTCGCAGCGAGTCGGGCGACAGCTCGGCTTGGCATGCCGCCTTCGACCTTTACTCCCTTGGCTTCGACAGGCAATATGACGCGTTCGGCTGTCTCTTCGGAGTCCGCAACTACGCCAACTTCCGACCGCTGGCTCCGAACCGCGGCGTCCCGATCGATGCGTCCGAGACCGTTCGTGCCGAGCTCGACCGGCTTCCGTTGCCGGACCAGGCACACAGCTGCACCTGGATCACCTGGGCCGAACTGAAGGCTGTCGACTGGGACGAGATGGCAGAGAGGCCCGATAGCCGAATCCACGAATACCGCCATACACCGCACGGGCCGAGGCGGGTGGGGAAGGCATCCTGGAGCCCTCGGTTCGCCCGCGCGGTTGGCATCCCTGAGCCAGTAGCGGGCGGCTACGGTCAGGAATGGCCGGAGGGGAGCGAATGGCTCATCGATGACGTGCTTTTCAGATCCGTGAAGCTCTGCCGTCGAGACGCCGTCACGGATACCGGCGAGTGGCAGCCGGTCTGGAGCGCCATGAGGGCGCTCGCAGAGCAGCACGGTGATGAGAACGTCCGACTTGTCGTCTGGTTCGATGACTGATCCTCCGTAGACGTTGAACTTACGGGCTGACCCGCGATTGATCTTGGGGCGTGTTGGCCTGCGGGTTCGGCTGGCTGGTGGTTCGGCAGACCGTGGTGCGGACGTGCACCAGCTCGGTGCTGGGTTTGTGCCGGGTGGGCCGCTTGGCGGCGCGGTCGGAGACCAGGACGGCGACGGCGAGGTGGGTCTCGCCGTAGGTATCGCGGCGGCCGGTGTACCGCTGGAGCGGGCGCCACTGCCGGACTTCGGCGTTGGCGTGCTCGACGCAGATCCGGCACGGTCCGCCAGCTGCGGGCGGACCTTCCTGATCGCCCGGCCGATCGTGGAAGACCCCACCTTGTAGAGCACGCCCAACGCCTCATGGGTGAGCCCAATCCGCAGATGGACCAGTGTCACCAGGAGCCGGTCGGTGAAGACCAGTTCGTACTTCGGCCCGGCCCCTGCCTCCGGCCGACGGTCGCCCTCACGTCGCTCATGGCGCCCGGACTCACAGCGCGCCACCCAGCGCGGGGCGAATTCTGCGACCAACTCGCCCAGATGTTGGCGCGACAGCCCGCAGAACGGAGGATGGGACATGGCCGCGCGGGCCTGTTTGATCTTCACACATCAGACAACTCGCGCGGGTGTCTCCATGCCCCCGCACTCACCGGCCAGGATCAATCGCAGGTAGGCCCATTAGGGTCAGGGGCATGACAGCATCCCTTGCCGGCAGTGCCTTCGACTCGCTCCGCCTCGACGCCGTGCCCGACCAGGAGGCGCTGCGCCGGGTCTACGAACTCCCCAGCGACGCGGCCGTGCGCAAGCAGATGACCGAACTCACCGAGCAGACGCGACGGTTGATCGAATGCTCATCGCTGGTCCTGGTCGCCAGCGCGGACGCCGAGGGCAACTGTGATGTTTCCCCGCGCGGCGGCCCGGCCGGGTTCGTTGCCGTCCTGGACGCACGCACGGTGGCGATACCGGACGCGACCGGCAACAAGCGTCTGGACACCCTGCAGAACGTCGTCGCTACCGGACGGGCCGGGTTGCTGTTCGTCATCCCGGGGCGTACCACGACGCTCAGGGTGAACGGCCGGGCCTGCGTCTCCACGCGACCAGAGCTGCTGTCCCAGCTGACCGCCGTGGGCAAGCCGCCGGCCAGTGCGCTGGTGCTGGGGATCGAGGAGGTCTACCCGCACTGCCCCAAGTCGCTCCTGCGCAGCGCGGCCTGGAAGCCGGAGCAGTGGCTGCCGGCGGACGCCCAGCCGGCCTCGGCCGAGGTGACGCTGGCCCAGCTGCGGATGCCGGAGCTGACGATCGCTGACGTCGAGCAGGCGGAGGCGGATTCGCTGAAGTACCGGTACGAGTAACGGGCGGACCTGCGATTGCTGATCCACCAGCCAGCCGAACCTCCGGGTCGGGACGTCCCAAGATCAATCGTGGGGCAGCCCGTGAGCTTCTGGGAAAACCTCAGTGACACCCACGCTGTACAAGGTGATGCTGGCCGCTGTCCGCGCCTTGAGTTCCGGGCGGGACTCGACTACCAGCGTCGGCGAGATCCGAAAGATACGGTCTAGTCGCGACGTTGCAGGATGTAGAGGTCCCAGCTGTCGGGGTCGCCGATGCAGACGAAGTGCGCGCTCACTGGAAGCGAGAACCTACAGCCCGGCACCGCGACCACCTCGCGGTGCCGGGCCCTGACGCGTTACAGCAGGTGGTCCGCCTTGCCGGCCTTGATGTCGCGGATCATCTGCTGAAGCGCCTCGCGGCTGTCGGTGAGGAAGTGCTCCTCCGCGCCCGCGATGGTGATGTAGCTGTTGCCCTGCTCATCGGTTCCGATCCGGTAGCAGGAGTTTCCCTCGCCGCAGAACGCGTCTTCCCAGCTGACGTCCGGCATCCGTGATCCCTTCAGAGTTGGCGTGCGATGTTGTGGATGAAGTCCCGCGACTCGCTCGGCGGCAGCGCGATTCCCTCCATCCAGTCCAGGTGGGCCCGGTACTTCGCCAACTGCGCTTCCGAGTAGACGAAGACGGGCCCGTGCGAGTTGTCGATCTGTACGGTGTCGAGCTGAGATACCGGTCCCTCCGCGTACAGGACCGTCTGACCCGCTCCGGGGAATGCGCCTGCCTCGAACGGGATGACCAGCAGTGTCACGTTCGGCTGTTCGGACTTCTTCAGCAGATGCTGAAGCTGGGCGCGGGCCACCCGTCGGCCGCCGAACTGCATGCGGAGCGCGGCCTCATGGACGATGCCGGTGTACGGCGGTGGCGGGTCCCCGTCCAGGACCTCCTGGCGCTCCACGCGATGGGCCAGACGCAGTGCGATCTCACGTTCCGGCAACTGGGGGATCACCACGCGGAACACGGCCAGGGCATGGTCCGAGGTCTGGAGCAGGCCCGGAATGTGCATGGAGTACGCAGCCCGCATGCGGAGAGCGTGTGCCTCCAATTCGGCGATATCAAGGAGCCCTTGAGGCAGCGACCCCCGGTATCTCTCCCACCATCCGCGGCTTCGCGGTTGAGCCATTTCGACGAGTGCGTCGACGTACTTGTCGTCCGTGCACTCGCAATTGCAGGCCAACGTGCGCAGGCGGTCCGGGCTGATGGGGCGCGCTCCGGACTCGATGTTCGAGATCTTTCCGCGGTCCACACCGAGCAGACCGGCCGCGAATTCGGCCGACACATCCGCCGACGTGCGCATTCTCCGCACTTCGGCTCCAAGCCGCTTCTGGCGTTCGGTAGGCGACGTCCTTGCTGCCATTCCGTTCCTTTCCGCGTGCGGTCACCGGCAGTCTGCCGCCTGTGCGTGCGACCCGGCCACGAAAGGGTCCAGTTTCCATGTGGGCAGGGTTATTTTGCCCTCCGAGGGCTACATTGGGTTACGCACTGCTCACGCTGCGATGAGTCGGAAGTGCATCGCGCGGCCCTGCCCGCAACCTCCTGCCCTGGGAGGGGCGGCCCGCGCCAGGGAGACAAGCCACTGCTCATTCAGCAGCGCGCGAGCCACCTGTGCGCATCGACGCGATAGAGAGACCGCCAACTCGCCACCCGTACAAGGGGAGTCAGTCATGCCGCAATCTCCGCGCGCCGCGCTCTGCCCGGTAGCGATCGAGGAACCTTCGCCCGCCCCGTACCCGCACTCGCCCCCGTATCCGAAGCGCCGCTCCGAGCGTGGGCTCGCGCTCAGCCTCACTCTTCCCGGTGATCCGCGGAGCGCGGCGATCGGACGCAACGCGGTCACCGCCTCGCTGCGGGCCTACGGGCTCACTGCCTACATCTGGCCGGCCGCGCTCGTGCTGGGCGAGCTGGTCGGTGTCACCTCGGCCATGACCCCGGGCCGGGAGCTCTACGTCTCCGTACGGCACCGGGACAACGCGCTCCGGGTCGTCGTCTGGGACCAGCACCCGCACCACTCCGACCCTGGCGCCTTCATGCTCTGCGAGGCGCAGCGCAGACGGGCGCTGTGGCTGCTGGCGGCGGCCGTGGACGACTGGGGCGGGGAGTGGGACGTCAGCGACGCGCTGTCACCGCACGCAGGCATCAAGTCCTGGGTGGTACTGCCGCGCTGACAGGCCCGTTCTGACAGGCCCGTTCTGACAAGGCCAGTGCCGCCAGGGCCTCCGGGGCGCCGGACTGACCCCGGACTCCGGGGAAGGCGTTGATGTCCACGATCAGCGGGGCGCCGCCGCCCGTGTCGATGATGTCCACGCCGTAGACGTCCAGTGCGAAGACCTCGCCGACCCGGCTCACCAGGGCGGGCCAGCCGGGCGGCAGGTCACCGGGGGCGAGCGGCAGTGTGGGACCCCGCCCCTCGGGCGAGAGTTCGGAACGGCGCAGGGCGGAGAAGAGCTGGTCTCCGATCGCCCACAGTTTGTGGTCCCAGCCGCTGTTCGGTGCGAACTCCTGGACCACGACCGGCTCCTGTGGGCATGTGGCGGTGAGCTCCCGCAGCTGTGTGTCGCTGTCGAGACGGGCCACCAGGTCGTGCCTTCGGCTGTGGCGGCTCTTGACCACCACGGGGCCGGGGAGCGGTGGGCCGGACGCCAGGTGAGCGAGTGTGGTGAAGGTAAGGGTTTCGGCGAACGGGAGGCCGGCCCGCCGGGCATGTTCCGCCATCGCTGTGCGGTCCTGGCACAGCGCGGTCGCCGCGGCCGAGTTCACCACGCGGGCGCCGCGTTGCTCCAGGGCGCGGGCGAGAGCCAGGGCGCGTGGCGTACGCGACTTCAGCAGGTAGACGCCGGCGAGCGGCTCGGGGACTTCTGCCACCGTCCTCGGGTCCAGCGTTTCCACCTGATGCTCGGGGGTGAGCAGGGCGGCGGTGTCGACCAGCAGCGGATGACCGGGATCGGGCGTGATCAGGACGATTCTCATACGGTCTTGCCTGCCGCCACGGGAACCTGCACCGGGTGGGGGCGGAGTGTCAACGGCGTCGCGCCGGCCGCGTCGCGCTGCTCCGTCAGACGGGCGGGGACCGTCTCGGCCGCGCCCGCCGCCGGGCCCGTGCGGGCCAGCTCGAGCACGGCTCGTGCCACCCGCGCCGCCGCGTCAGGGACCTGACGGAAGCTGGGGAAGTCGTTCACATCGACGACCACAGGGCCATCCGGCCCCAGTACGACGTCCACACCATACAGATCGAGGCCGTAGACCACCCCGACCTGGGCGGCTATCGCGGCCACCTCGGCCGACAGCGGCACGCGGCGTTCCCGCACCGAGTGGTCCGGGTTGAGCGGGGAGCGGCGTTCGGTCGCGTACAGTTCGCCGCCGACGCTGTACACCTTGACGTCGATGCCCGAGTTGGTCACATACGGCTGGGCGATGAGCATTCCCTCTCCCGCCAGTTCGGGGATCAACGCGGCGAGCCGGTCCGGCGACGACACCAGGTGCACGGCCCGTCCCGAGCTGCCGTCGGCGGGCTTGACCACCAGTGGGTACTCCGACGCCGGAATCTCGGCCAGCAGCTCAGGCCTCGCCGCCGCGTAGGTCGGCGGCAGAGGAAGCCCACGGCTGCGACCAATGGCTGCTGCCAGCGCCTTGTCCCGTACACCGCGTATCGACCGGGCGTCGTTGACCGTCGTCATCCCGGTCGAGGCCGCGGCTTCGAGCAAGGTGAGCCCCGGGCCGCCGGAGACCGTCTTGAGAACCCACGCGTCATGGGTGCTCGCCCGCACCGCCTCCGTCATGCGCAGCAGGGAACCGCCCGGCCGCAGCACGTCCACCTGGTGCCCCCAGGAGGTCAGCTGACGGATCACCTCAACCGGCATGCCGTCGTGGCGGTATTGCTCCTCCACCAGAAAGCAGAGCTTCATCGATCTTCCCCGCAACGCCCGGACGCCCGTCCTTACCGTTCGGCGTCCTGTGACGTCACAGGATGTCATGAACCGTTCTGCGGCCAGGGGGGCCGGGCCGGGTGGGGCCGGCACCCGTCCGGCCGTACAGGCGGTGCCTGTACGGCCGGATGCGTCTATCGTGACGAGGACTGCACAAGGTTGCCGAAGGTGTCCGGCGTGGAGGAGTGGACGTGAAGCTCGGTCTGCACTACTGGAACTACTCGCAGCCGGCCGACCCCGCGCTCATCGCGCCCACGCTCGCCGAGTCGGCGCGGATCGCCGACCAGGGCGGGGTCGCGTCGTTCACGGTGATGGACCACTACTTCCAGATGGAGACCCCGCAGAGCGCGGCCGACGAGCCGATGCTGGAGGGGTACACGGCCCTCGGGTACGTGGCCGCGCTGACCCAACGGATGACGCTCGGGCTGATGGTCACGGGCGTGATGTACCGCCACCCCGGCCTGCTCGCGAAGATCGTCACCAGTCTCGACGTGCTCTCCGGCGGCCGGGCGGTGCTCGGGCTCGGCGCCTCCTGGTACGAGCGGGAGCAGCGCGGGCTCGGGGTGCCGGTCGTCCCGGTGGCGGAGCGGTTCGAGCGGCTCGAGGAGACACTCCAGATCTGTCTGCAGATGTGGAGCGAGGACGACGGCCCCTACGAGGGGCGGCACTACAAGCTGGCCGAGACGCTCTGCGTGCCGGAGCCGATCGGGGAGCGGCCGCCGATCATGATCGGCGGCGGGGGCGAGAAGAAGACGCTGCGGCTGGTCGCCCGATACGCGGACGCGTGCAACCTGTTCGCCACCGACGTCGACGAGGTGGCCCACAAGCTCGATGTGCTGCGGGAGCACTGCGAGGCGGCGGGACGCGACTACGACGCCATCGAGAAGACCCTGATGTTCAGCAGGCCGGTCCTGGACGAGACCGATGCGTTTCTCGCCGACGTCGAGGCGTACGCGGAGCTCGGCATCAGCGCGGTCCAGGTGCTGCCGGACCGGCATCCGGTCAGCTTCGCCGAGCAGGTGGCCGCGCGCATCGTGCCCAGGCTCGCCACGATCGGCTGACGGCCTCCGGATCCTCGTACCTTCTTTGGGGCCGGTGGTGGGCCCGTGGGCCCAAGCCCCCTTCCGGCGCGCTCATTACGCTCGTGCACGACCAACCGTGAGGCATGTGACGACGCCGCCCTGAAGCGGCAATCCGGCATGCCCGCGCGCACGGAGAACTTCACGCCCCATTCGTACTGGCGAGGTGCCCCCACACCGATGAGGTGAAGCGTCGATGAGTGACGGATTCTTCTACTCGTACCACCTTGGCTGGAGCCGCCCCGATGCCGAGTCGCTGCTCGGTGATCTCGATGCGGCCGGACTGCGGCTCACCCACCCCGCCACCCGACGCATCACCCTCGTCACTCCGGGATCCGAGCCGGTGATGACCCAGTCGTGGGTGACCAGGGAGCAGCTCGCGCTCCTGGCGGGCCTGCAGCGGCTCGACGAGATCGGATTCCTGCTCTGGGTGAAGCGCGGCGCGGAGATCCGTGTGCGCCTTCGCCGCACACGGGACGGCATCGTCTCCCTCGAATTCGGGCTGTACTGGCTGTCCCGGGACGAGCAGGAACTGGCCGTGCGCGCGATCAGGGAGGCGATCGGCAGGGCGTCCCTGCTCTGCCTCGGTTTCGTGGTCGACCGGGAGGGCGCGTCGGCGGCGACCGACTGGCGGGCGGTCATCGTCAACGGCACGACCTTCTTCGACAGTTGGCCCGACACGCTTGCCGTGCGGCATGAGATCGCCGACATGCAGCCGCAGTTGTCACGTGTGACGTCCTTCGAGCAGTCGCCGTGGATGCTGTTCGGGAGCGAGGTCCCCAGCAGGTAGGGCGCGCAGGTCGGGAGCTCGGGTCCGGGTTTGGGCCCTGGGGCCCATGCCCTGGACCAGGCGATGTGGTCGGATAAGTGAAGTGGCCCAAGTCTGGTCACGCGCCGACCAGTTGGGGGACTCGTCGTGTCTGGCACAGGCGGAGTAGCAGTTCCGGGCGGCGCCGGCGGCGGCGTTTTTCCGACCCGTTCCGGCAGGCAGTCGCTGCCGCGCCCGCTGCAGGCGGTACTGATTCTCGTCCGGACGCTGTTCGTCTTCGCGGTCCTGGGCGGCATCGGTGTGCTCACCGTGGCGTCGTCGATCAACGAGGTCGACGGAAAGCTGATCGGACTGCTGCTGTACGCGGCACTGCCGAGCGTCTGCGCCTTCGTCCTCTCGCTGTACCTGCGTACCGGCGGCATCTGGATCTGGCGCGGGCTCCTCGCCGTCCACGTCTGGCTCACCCTCGGCGCGCTGGCGACGCTGGGCGCGGGCGGCGGGCGCGGGGCGACACAGCTGGTGATGCCGCTCGTGATCGTCGTCCTGCTGTTCCGTCCGTCCTCCCGCGACTGGTTCGAACTCTCCCTGGAGCAGCGGCAGCCGCACCGGCCGTTCAGCATCGCCCGGATGATCAAGTGGCGCCGGGACGGCGGCCAGACCGCCATGGAGTACCTGGGGTTGGTCCTGGTGGTCGTGGCCCTCATCGGCGGCCTCGTGGCGACAGGGATCGGCGCCCAGCTGACGGGGGAGATCCGGAGCGCGATCTGCCAGCTGACCGGCAGCGCGTGCCCGGCACCGGGCGGCGGCGACGTGGAGGCCGGGGGCGGTACGACCGGTGGGGGCACGGACTCGGGTGGCGCGGTCGCGGGCGGGGGCACCGGCTCGGGCGGGTCGGCCGCGTCCGGGGGTTCGGACTCCGGCGGGTCGGACTCGGGAGGCTCGGACGCGTCGGGCGGAACCGACGGCTCGGGCGGCTCCACCGAGGGCTCCGGCGCCTCGGGCGGATCCGACAGCACCGGCGGGAACGGCGGGACCACCGGCTCGGGCGGCACCGACACCACCACCCAGGACGGCGACGTCGACCAGGGCGGCGACGACATGGACCCCACCGAGGGCCCGGACGCCGACTACGGCGACTACGACGGCAGCCAGGACAAGAAGGACGACGAAGGCTGCACCTCCGGCGTCGGAGCGTTCTTCTCATGCGCCGCCCACCAGACCGGCGGCTTCTTCAAGGGCCTGGTCGGCGACGGCCTGTGGGGCGATGTCACCGGCACCTTCGACACGATCATTCACCCCATCAAGGCGTGGAACGGCCTGAAGGACTACGGCAAGAGCCTCGGCGACAAGTGGGTCGAGGACTCCAAGGGCGCGGGCGACAAGTGGTCCAAGGGTGACTACCTCGGCGCCGTCTGGGACTGGACCAAGGCGTCCGGCGGCACAGGCGTGAAGGTCCTCGACGACATGTTCATCGGCGACGAAGTCCGTGACATGTGGAAGAACGGCAACGAGGGCCAGGCGATCGGCACCGGTCTCTGGAACATCGGCTCGCTCTTCATCCCCGGCTACGGCGAAGCCAAGCTGATCGGCAAGGCCGGAAAGCTGGGCAAGCTCGGGAAGCTCGGCAAGATCGGTGAGCTGGCCCAGAAGGCGTCGGACGCCGCCTCCAAGGCCAGGAAGCTCGCCAAGGCCGGCGATGTGGGCGGCGCGGAGAAGGCGGCGAAGGAGGCGCGTCAGCACGCCGACGACCTGGAGAAGAAGGTCGAGAGCAAGGGCTGCCCGATCGGCGCGGGCCCCCTCGGCCGTACGGGGATCCGGCCGGGCGCCACCACGGTCACCACGGCCTCCGTACGCACCACGGCAGGCACGACAGCAGCCACGACGACACGGACGACGGCATCCGGCGCCACACGGGCCGCGTACGCCGGATACGTCACGCTCCCCACCGGCTTCCGTGCCGAGGGCTGCGAGGCCTCACCGGAAGAGGTCGAGGCGGCCAAGCAGGCGAAGAAGGACGCGGACGAGGCCGACAAGGCGGCCAAGGCCGCCAAGCGCGAGGCCGAGCGGAAGCGGCTCGCGAAGATGGAGAAGCCGTCCTGGTACGACCAGCTCAAGAACCCTCGGGCGGGCACCAAGGACCTCGGTGACGGCAAGTGGAAGTCGAAGAGCGCCGACACGTACGCCTACCCGCAGGAGATGGGCGCCCGCTACCAGGAGCAGGTCTCCGGCGTGAAACGCGGCAAGGAGTACGAGGTTCCGCTCGACAAGATGGACGGCAAGCCCGTCGAGTTCGACGGCTGGGACTCTGCGAACCAGACGTACATCGAGACGAAGTGGGGCTACCGCGGAACCCGGTTCTACAACGAGGAGTCGGGCCAGCTCACCAGCCTGGCGACCAACCGCTGGGTGCAGCAGGCGACACGGCAGCTCGACGCCGCGCGCGGAAAGCCCGTGGTCTGGCACATGTCGGACCCCGACGTGGCCAGGGCCACGCAGGAGATGTTCGACGACAGGGGCCTCGACATTACTGTGGTGCACACCCCGGTGAAGCCCTGACCGGGCAGCGTGAGAGGAGACCCCGTTGCTGAATGTCACGGTCCACGGGCTGTGGGGCGTCCGGAAGGAGGACCCGCAGGAAGTCGCCGAGCGCTGGGGGCACCTGCTCCGTACCCTCGGCGGCATCGACGCCGATGCCTGCGGGACCTGGCGGGCGGCGGAGGCGGAGGACGATCCGACGGCACCGCCGGTCGAGCCCGGTGTGCCCGCCCTGACGGAGTACCTGCTGCTCACCAACCCGGACCCGGACGCGCCGTACATCGGCTACACCGCGTCCCTGTGGTCGGGACGGCTGGAGACGGTGAAGGTGACCGTCTCCATCACCGCGGGAGGATCGGCGAACCGCGCGCCCGACTCGTGCGTGGTGGGGCTCCTCTCGGCCGCGGACGATGCGCCGGAACTGGTGCGGCGGTCCACGGACGTTCTGGAGGCGCTCGTCTCCTGCTGGGGCCCGGACTGGGGCGAGGCGTACAGCAGGGAGGAGTTCCGCGCGGTGAAGACGGAGTTCGGGCTCCGGGCCGGCGCCCCGCGCGCAGGCCGGTCGGTGTATCTGTCGCCGGGCCGGGCGGACCGCGTACCGGAGGGGCTGCCGGGGACGTACACCCGTACGACAGATGGCGGCCTGGTCGTCGATCTCACGCGCGGTGGCACGGAGCTGCCCGGCATCGAGACGATCACCGAGGTGAACAGGCAGCTGCTGGCGGCCGGGGCACTGGAGCCGCTGACGGTGCCGTTCGACCGGGCCACGCTCCCGTAGTACTTCGGCAGGTGGTGCCGCAGGACTGCCGACCACCACCCCTGAACAGACAGCCGTCACAGCACTAACGGGCCGGTCAGGAGGAAGGCCCCGCCCCCCTGGAACTGCCGTGCCGTGGGGGCGGGGCCTTCGCTGTGAGCGCCCTGGCGTGCGGGTGTGGCTGCCAGGGCCTCTCGTTTACTCCGTCTTACGACGGCGCATCCACCAGGTCAGGCCCGCTCCGCCGACGGCGAGTGCCCCGGCGATGGAGGCGATCAGGCCGACGGGGGTGTCGGAGCCGGTGTGGGCGAGGTTGCCGTCCGGGTCCTCGGGGGTGCCGGTGGGGGCGGGAGTGTGGCTGCCGGACGGGTCCGGTGCCGGGGTGGTGGGCTGGTGGGTCGGATTGCTGGTGGGCTTGCCCGTGCTGGTCGGCTTCGGGGCCGGGGTTTCGGTCCCGCCGCCGTTGTAGACCTTGCCGGAGCTGGAGCCGCCGAACATGACGGTGTTGCTGTTGCGGTAGGTGACCGTGGTGGTCCTGGAGGTCTTGGTGGTGGTGTCCGTCTTGGGGTGCTGGACGTTGAACTCCGTCTTGGAGATGTTGCGCTTCGGGGCCTTGGAGAAGTCGACGCCGCCCATGATGCAGGTCTTGTTCTGGCCGTCGACCTGGCAGGGGTAGCTGTAGTCGCCCTGTGTGTAGGACTTCATGTACTCGTCCCACGTCTGCTTCGGGGTCCAGGTCCTGGCCTCGCCCCGCAGTGGCCACCGAGCCACGTTGTTGCTGTTGATGATGGGCCGGAAGTCGGTGACGTGGTCCTTGTCCTGGGTGCGGATGTACTCGGCCGCGACGCGGGCGTTGTAGACGCGGCGCAGGTCGGCGTACGCGCTCCCGCTGTTGACCTTCTCCTCGACGTCGGGGATGACGTACTGATCGACCAGACGCTGCGAGGTGTTGATCTGGGCCTCGGTCAGGTCGCACTTGCCGTTGGGGCTGGGGAAGTTGACCTTCTGCGGCTCGGCGTTGACCTTCAGCGGCGCATCCAGGATGTACAGGCCGTTGTTGTCGGCACGGACCTTGGCGGTCTTGGGGACGATCCACAGCCGGATCTGGTGCCCGCAGGGGATGTTCGCGGCCGCCATGGCATCCCAGTACTGCTTGCCGATGCCGCTGCGGGGGTCCATGTCGCGCGCGTAGTCGTGCTTCATCTCCAGGTCGGCCTGGAGCAGAACACGTCCGGCGTCGGTCTTCCCGAACGTCTTGTCCATGATCTTGTCGGGCTGGTCCGGGTTGAGGTTGACCCAGAACTTGTCCGGCGTCAGCGCGAGCCAGGCGAACATCGCATCGGAAGAGAGCTGAAGGCGCTGCTCACCGCCCCAGCCGGGGTTCTTGTCCTCGTCCTCGACCATGTCGGCCTTGAAGGAGTAGTCGAGACCCTTGCCCTTGGCCGGGTTGCCGACGTACTGAAGCTCCAGGGTGGAGAAGTCGATGCCTCCGGGCCGCCCGAAGCCGCCACGCGTGTTGACCTGGTTGTACTGGTGCTGGAGCTTGCGTGCCTGCTCAGGGCTCTTCGCCGAGCGCCACACGTCGTCGTGCAGCGGGCCGTAGGAGCCGACGCGGCGCGGATCGGGGTTGAAGACCTTGTCGTAGCGGGTGTACCTGTTCGGCGTCCAGCGGGCGTGGCCGTTGGCGCGCTGCTCGCGGATGGTGGCCTGGGGCAGGCTCGTGCCGCGTTCGCTCTGGAGTTGCCGGTTCAGGGTCGCGTACTGGCGCTTGGTGTTGCCCGTGGTCTCGTCGCCGGTGATCAGACGGAGTTTGTGGTCGGCGTACTCCTTGTTGCGCAGGATGTGCTTGTCCCAGCGGAGCTGTTCGGCGATGTGCTTGCCGTTGGACTTGAACTCGACGAACTCTTTGGTCTTGGCGTTGTAGGCGTCGTACTTGCGGACCGCCTGCTCGCCGGTCTTGGGGTTGATGTCCGCCTTGCCGTCCTTGTCGAAGACCGGCACTTCCTTCTGGCAGATCCAGTCCGGTCCGACGAGCTTGAACTGCTTGACGACACGGGATTCGAAGCCGTCGCCCTTGCGCTGGTTGGCCTCGTTGCCGATGACCCGCTGGTCGAGCCAGAGCGGGAAGTCCTTCATCTTCCGAGGGCCGCTGCCGACGAGCTGCTTGTTGAAGCGGGCGTAGATCTCCAGGGCCCGGTACTGCGGGTCACCGGTCTGGCCGTACTTCTTCTTCCACTTCTGGACGTCGTCTTCGGTCTTGCCGGCAGCGTCCAGCTTCGCCTGGTCCGGCGTGGGCATCCCGTCGAAGGCGTGGGAGGGGTTGTCGAAGAAGTAGTCGCCCCAGGTGTCTTCGGGGTTCTGGCTGTAGGGGGTGTTCTTGCCCTGGATGCCGCGGGCCTCGTCCATGTTGTACTTGCGGCCGAGGAACTTCTCATCGCAGCGGATCTTGCCCGGTGCGGCGTCGGCGGTGCTCTGGAAGGCGGGCAGGCCGGTGACGACGAGTCCGGCTGCGGCAGCGGTGGCGAAGCAGGCGGCCAGCCGGAATCGTATGCGTGATCGTATGGAGGTACTCAAGTGTCTGTCCCTGTGGGGGGGGCTCATGGGACACGGAGTTGGACGGTGCGGGCCCCCGTGCTTGCCACCGTCCAGCCCTACACCCTAGATCCTGATGCGTCGTCTGAGACAACGGTTTGTCGAGGTGTGGCGTGTCAACTGGTATGACACGGCGGACAGTTCGTCCCTGTGGTCCGGGAGTCTGTCTACAGTGGGCGGCATGGCTGATCGCACGGACCACGGCATCGACCCGCAGTCCCACCCCGACCTGTCGGCGTGGCTGGCCGAACGCGCCCGGAGCTTCGCGCACTGGGCCGAGGCCACCGGCACCTCCGGGACATGGGACTTCTCCCCCCGGTCCCTGGACGCGCTGGAGGCCCTCATCCGCAGCCGGTACGACAGCGACGCGGAGACTCGCACAGCGCGACGCGACGCATTCCTTCAAGGGGCGTGCTGGTACATCGGGGAAGTGGTGTGCCGCACCCGCGGGGCGGTGTGGAAGTTCGAGCCGTTCGCCGTGAAGGGCGCCGAACTGCCTTCCCTGTTCGGGGAGGCGGATCCGTCAGGGGTCATCGACGACCCCTGTGTGGGGATGCCGGGCGAGGACACGGAGGAGGCCATCTATCCGATGGGCGCCGTGCACGGACTGTTCTGCACCGAGGACGAGCTGGGCAGCCCCATCGCCCAGCACCTCTCCGACGTGATGGGCGACGTCGACGAGGACGACGACGTGGAGTAGCCGGGGCCGCCGCGATCGTCGCCGGCGGGTTGGATGCGCGCGCCCACATGAGGCCGGACGGCCGGTCCGGACGGCGGCTGTCAGATCCAGCCCCGCATCGCCGCGAACCCGAGCAGCAGCCCCACCGCGAACACCCCCAGCACCACCGCGAACACCGCGGGCATCAGCACCGGACCCCAGGCCCGCGGACCGGCGACCGTGGCGCGCCTGACCGGGTCCGCCGGATCGTACGAGACCCGGACCGGCGCCCCGACCTCGAAGCCGAAGGGGCCCGGCGCATGGTCGACGAACTCGACCTCGCGGCCGTCGAGCGTGCGGAACGCGAACACGTACTCCGTCGCATAGCTCCGCTCCCGGTCCGCCCCCCGGTCCACGACCCGGCGCTCCGCACACCGCCCCTCGGCCCGCTCCCCGTGCCGCACCAAGCTCAGCACGCGGCTCAGCCGCAGCGCCGACCGTACGGCGAACGCACCGAGGAACAGGCCGAAGAGCAGCAGGAACGTGGCGGTCCCGCCGGGCAGTACATCCATGAACGCCAGTCCTCCACCCGCTATTTCACGGTGATCGAGTCCACGAACGCGTCGAGGTCCTGAGCGCTCAGCGAGCCCTTCACCGCATTGATCCGGATGGCGAACGGTACGTGCTTCGAATCGACTCCCGCCACCACGACGCCCGTCATCCGGGTGCCGCTCGCCGGCGTCTGCTCCTTGCCGGACGAGGTGAACTCGTAGTCGATCCGACGCGCCTCGCGGGCGCTCTCCTCGCCCGCGAGCCGCACGTCGGTGGTGCCCTTGCGGGTGGCACCGAGGCCGATGCCCGCGCCCGCCGCGGAAGCGGCCTCGCCCGCGTCGTCGATGCCGGTCGCGAAGTCGAGCTGGACCGAGACCATGCCGGTGCGCAGCCCGCCCTCCTCCTTGAGCGCGACGGCCGCGTTGTTCTTGTTGCGGTCGGCGGCGGACTGCTCCTTGTATCCCTTGTTCTCGGGGTAGCCGACCGACACGCTCTTGGTGTCGAGCGTGCCCCAGCCGTCCGGGACGGCGGCGGCGTCCGAGGAGCCGCAGCCGGTGAGCAGGGTGAGACCGAGGGCGGCGGCAACAACCGCGCCGGACGTCCGGGACTTCCTCACTGCCGTCATCGCCTTTCGTTGTGCGGGGTACTGCGTACGGGGCTCACTTCGCGCAGTAGCTGTACGGGAGGAACGCGCGCTTGTCGCCCTGCGGAGCTCCGAGGAACTGCGCGTCCGTCAGTTTCTCCTTCTTGTGCTCGTCCGAGAGGGAGAATCCGAGGCTCATGCCGAGCGAGACCTCGAAGCCGAACTCCTGGGCGTCCGTCTTCCCGTGGTACTGCATCGTGCTCGACAGACCGTCCTGGAACATCATCTGGTCGAACGGGTCGGTTCCGTCGGGCTTCTGCTGAAGCGACTTGTCGCCGAACATGTACTCGAACGGAGCGGTGTTGTTGCCACTGCCGTCCAGCCACTGCTCGGCGATGGCCCGCTTGTCCTCGGTCGCCTTGTCGGTGTCCTTGCCGAAGACGATCGAGTTCGTCTGGACCTCGATGCCCGTGTCGCCGGACGAGTCGGTGGCGCCCGCCTTGCCGCCGCGCTTGTCGCCGTCCTTCTTGCCGTTGTCGCCCTTGGCCTCGCCCTTGTCGGACGTGGAGCCCGTCTCGACCGTCTTCGTCATGTCGATACGGACGATCTTGCCGGTCTTCTGGTCACGGGTGACGGTGATGGCCCCGGTACGGGTGTCCTTCGCCCCGGCCGTACCGGTGAGCGGGCCGGCCGAACCGCTGACCTTGCCCTCCAGTTCGAGCTTGGCGGTGTACGTGTACGACTCGTTGCCGTTGACGTCGTCCTTCGAGATGGTCACCTCCGGGGAGAACTTGACCTTGCCGCCGAGCTTCGCGCCGAGCTTGGACTCGTCGCCCGCGCTGATGTTGAGACCGCCGTCCGCGTACGCATTGAGGCCGATCGTCGAGTAGGAGATCTTCTTGTTGCCGATCTGCTTCTCGACGTCCTTCTTCTTGTCCGCCCACTTCATCCCCGAGTACCAGTTACCGCCGTAGGCGCCGCTGTACTTCGTGGAGGCCTCCCACATCTTCATTTCCTCGATGTCTTCCCGCATCTTCTTGGCGTCCTCCTCGCTCTTGAAGACCCAGGTGTCACCGTTGGTGATCTTGACGCCGCCGCCGACGTCGATGTCCGCCTTGCCCAGCTTGCCGAGCTTGAAGCCGGGAGTGCTGGCGTTGACGCCGACGGATGCGGCGTCCGTGAACGTCATGTAGACCAGCTTGTCGTTCTCGTCGACCTTGCCGTCCCCGTTCACATCCGTTTTGGCCTGGCTGACCTTCTGCTGGAAGCCGTACTCGTTGCCCCACTCGAACCAGCCGATCTTGACCTTGTCGCCGACCGTTTCGGAGACGCTGGAGATCTGGCAGAGCTTGGGCTCGTAGTCGGCATCCGTCTTCGGCTTCGCGACCGGGTTGTTGCCACCGGTGGTGCACCCCCCGCCGCCACCGAGCGAACTGATCGCACACCGGATCCGCTCGCCGATCTGACCGCCGACACCGGCCATCGCCATCGCGCCGATCATCGTGACGACGAGGATGATCACCCCGAGGTACTCCATGGCGGTGGCGCCGCTGTCCCGCCATGCGTACGAGTTCGGGGTGACGGACTCCGCGGTGTCGTCCTCCTCCAGCAGCCGGTCGACGGCCAGCCCGGCGGCCGAACCGGTGACCAGCACCACGAGCGGCATCAACACGCCCTCGACACCGACGAGATGCCACGAGACGACGAGGCCGTACGTGAGTCCGGCGACCGGCACACCCAGCGCGGCGGCCAGATACGCCGGGCGGGACTCCCGCTGCTCCTCGGGCAGGACGCGGGCGGCGGCCAGGACGGTGAGCAGAGTGGTGATGACGCTGGGCACATGCAGCAGGCCCAGCCGCCAGCTGAACTCCTCGAGCCGCGCACCCGTGGCGAGGGTTTCCACGAGCCCGCGGCTCACCAGGAAGCCGGTGACGATGTAGACGAGGGCGCCGACGGCCCAACTGCGCGTCAGCGGAAAGAACGCACCGCCGCCGTTCCGGGCTGCGCCGTTCCAGCCGGGGCCACCACCACCCGGCCGGCCGGGACCCTGCCCCGGCGGTATATGGCCCGTGCTTCCGTGTCCCCAGCCCCCACCACTGCTCACGGCTCTCCCTCTCCGACACTCACTCGCCCTACTCGTCCCCCGCTGACTGAACCTCGGGTGTGGCGTGAGCGTACGGGCGAACTGGCCGCGTGACCTGGGTCCTTGGCCCCAAAGCCGGACCCAAGTGCGCAGCGGTGGCGGCGAATTCGGCGATCGGGCGGCGCAGCAGATCTCCCACCTCCCATGTGCCGGCCGGTCTCAAGTCCCCGCGTCAGGAGGTCTGGACGACCCGCACCCGGGCTCCCGGCCGAAGCCCCCACTTCTCCATCGTCCCGGCCTCCGACTCGATCACGTGCCGCGACCGCAGCCGCACCATCCCGAGCCGCCCCGGCTTCATCGTGTGGACCGCCACCACGTTGAACTTTCGGTCCAGGTACGCCACATCGATCGCGAACCGCATCCGGAACGTGTGCACACTCCCGCACGGGGTGATCATCAGCGCCCCATCGATCCCGTCCTGACCGAGCAGCCCCTTGGACCGCGCCCGGTACGAGGCGGCGATCCGCAGCGGCACCTCCTGCTCCGGCCCGTCCTCCCGGTCCGTGACCGTCAACGTCCCGTTTCCATTGCGCCATTGACCCATGGCCCCGAAGGTAGCGCCCGGTGACCGCCGTTGGGCCCGGAACCGCACGCAGTGGGCCCCTGGACCCATGACCCGTGCGCGTCCACCGGCCTAGGGTCGGTTCCGTGTTCGCCATGTTGCTGGGGGTCGCCGCGCTCTGGGGCGCCGCGACCGGACTGCTGGTCCCTCGCGCCGCCTACCGGTTCTCGGTCGAACCGGACGACGCATGGCGGGACACCTGCCCCGCCGGCCACCCTTTCAGTGGGGTGGCCCGCGGCTGGCTCGGTTCTCCCCGGTGCGCTGCGTGTGCCGGGGTACGGACGGCTCCGCGGGCGGCGGCGGTTGCCGCTTCCGTGCCGGATGCGGGCAGTGGTGAAGCCGGGAGAACGGCTGAGCGTTACGCCCCCTCCCTCCTCGCCCCGGCCGTGACCGCCCTCGGCTGCACCGCCCTGGCCGCGGCCACCGGACTCCGCCCCGAGCTCGTCGTCTGGCTGCTGCTCGCCCCCGTCGCCGTGCTTCTCGCCACCATCGACCGCCGCGTCCACCGGCTGCCCGACCAGCTGACGCTGCCGCTCGCCGGGGCGGCCGCGCTGCTCCTGGGCGGCGCGGCGCTGCTTCCGGAGCATGCCGGATCGTGGACCTCCGCGCTGCTCGGCGGGCTCGCGCTCGGCGGCTTCTACCTCCTGCTCTTCCTGATCAACCCGAACGGGATGGGCTTCGGCGATGTCAAGCTCGCCCTGTCGCTGGGCGTGGCCCTCGGCTGGTACGGGTGGGCGATCGTCTGCGCGGGAGGCTTCGCCGGGTTCGTGTTCGGTTCGGTGTACGGGTTCGGGCTGATGATCCTGCGACGGGCCGGGCGCAAGACAGGCATCCCGTTCGGGCCGTTCATGATCGGGGGCGCCCTGCTCGGGCTCCTGTTGGGCGGCCTCTAAGACCGACCGGCACATGGGGAGTGGGGGAGGCCGTAACCTGCCGTACCGCTCACGGACCGCCGGCGATTGGATCACGTCGATCCGAAAGGCAGGTCCTACGCGTGCGGCCCCACCGTCACCTTCCCGACCGTCAGCTCCGTCTTCCCTCCCAGCACCGTCCCCACCCGCTCCACCTGTTCCTCCAGCCCCCGCAGCTGTACAGCGGTGAGCGGGGACAGCGGCTCCACGGTCACCGCGATCCGGCGACCCGAGCGGCGCTGGTGCCAGACCCCGGCGACCGTTCCGTCGATCAGCAGCAAGGGGAAGTTCCCCGCCTGACCGCGCGCCAGCGCGCGCTCGTACGCCGCGCCCGGGAAGAGCCGCTCGCGCGGTTGGGACGCGATGGCGAACGCATCGAAATAGGGGAGCAGCCGCACCCCGCGCGCCGGTCCGGCGGGGAATCCGGTGTCGCCCGCCACCAGCCACGCCGTACCGCCGCTCTCGTACGCCACCTCTTCGATCGCCCCGTCCCCGGCCAGCTCCGCGAAGAGGGACACGGCCCACCTCGTCGGCGCTGCGAGCCATCTGGCGAAGTGCGCAGGGGTGGCGGGGCCGTACGCGTGCAGATAGCGCCGCACGAGTCCGGCGAGCGCCGTCGGACCGTCGAGCGCGATGGCGCCCGGGTTGGTGTACGTGACCTTGCGGCCCCGGTCCGGGGCGAAGCACAGCACACCGCGGTGGCCCGCCAGATGCATCACCTGCCGCCAGCGCGGCCACAGCCCCTGGAACGCGGGTATCACCCGGTCCCCGGCCCACGGACCTGTGCGGGCGACCACCGCGTCGGACAGCTCGTCGATCGTCAGCTCGGCGCCCGTCAGCGCGTCGCCGATCGCCGCCAGGACCTCCTCGGTCTGCCCGGGACTCATCCGGACGTCCTCCCGGAGCGGACCGGCCCCGGTGGGAACTTCGGACAACGCGCCGGTCCACATCGGTAATTCGGCCGCAGGCAGCAGATGTACGGTGCCGCGCGGCCCGTACGTCCTGACCAGGGTGCGGTCGGTCCACAGCGCGGTGCGTACGTCGGCACACGTACCGCCCGTCAGCCGCAGCCCGACGGACAGCTCGGCGGCGGACCGCACCTGCGCGTGTGCGGCGAGCATCGCCGCCACGGCGTCCGCGGGGGAGGCGGCCAGGGGGGCGGAGAGGCCCTGGCGCTCGATCCGGCGGGCGTTCGCCCCGGTCCAGGTCATGGTTGCTGCTCGGGTCGTCATGATGTGGAAACTAGCGGCCCATCGGGTCAGAGGCTGTCCCATATTCGCCCCACGACCTCTGTGAGACGCACAGCTGCGGTCCTGATCGGCGCGACGGCGCTGGTCCTGGCTCCGGCTGCGTGAAGCCGGAGGGCGGTCACCGACCCCTGGCGTGGGGGCCGGCGTCAAGCCGACGCCTCCGGCAGCACACCCGCCTCATCCGCCCTTTCCGCCCCCAGGAGCTGTGCTCGGACCGGAGTCCACCGAATTCGGAGAGTAATTGTCGGGTGGCGTGGCACGCAGCATCACTTACGAAGGGTTATGGTGGAAACCCCCCCTCGGGCCGGTCCGTATCCCCCCCCCCACGGACCGGCCCGTTTTTTGTACCCGTCCGGCGAAGACCGGACTCTCAGCCCCGGCCGGCCCAGATGTTGGTGCCGGCGGTGTCCACGGCGAAGGTGTCGATCTCCTTCAGCTCCTCGGCCGACAGTGCCGGCCCGGCGAGCGCCGCGACGTTCTCCTCCAGCTGCTTCACGCTCGAAGCACCGATCAGGGCCGACGTCATCCGGCTGTCCCGCAGCACCCAGGTGAGTGCCAGCTGAGCGAGTGACTGGCCGCGCCGCTGCGCGATGTCGTTCAGCCCGTTCAGCCGGCGGACCACCTCGTCCGAGAGCAGATCCGGGTCGAGGGACTTGCCCTGGGTGGCGCGTGAACCCTCCGGGATGCCCTTCAGGTACTTGTTCGTGAGCAGCCCCTGGGCGAGCGGCACGAAGGAGATGCAGCCCATGCCGGCCTCCTCCAGCGTGTCGAGCAGCCCGTCGTCCTCGATCCAGCGGTTGATCATCGAGTAGGACGGCTGGTGGATCAGGGCCGGCACGCCCATCTCCCTGAGCAGCGCGGCCGCCTCGGCGGTCTGCTCCGAGTTGTACGAGGAGACGCCCACGTACAGCGCCTTGCCCTGCTGCACGGCGGAGGCCAGCGCGCCCATGGTCTCCTCGAGCGGAGTGTCCGGGTCGAAGCGGTGCGAGTAGAAGATGTCGACGTAGTCGAGCTGCATCCGCTTCAGTGAGGCGTCGAGCGACGACAGCAGATACTTGCGGGAGCCCCATTCGCCGTACGGGCCGGGGTGCATCTCGTACCCGGCCTTGGTCGAAATGATCAGTTCGTCGCGGTACGGGGCGAAGTCCTGCTGGAAGAGCTTTCCGAAGTTGAGCTCGGCGGAGCCGGGCGGCGGCCCGTAGTTGTTGGCCAGGTCGAAGTGGGTCACGCCGAGGTCGAAGGCGCGGCGCAGAATCGCCCGCTGGGAGTCCAGGGTGCGATCGTCGCCGAAGTTGTGCCACAGGCCGAGCGAGACGGCGGGGAGCTTGAGGCCGCTGCGGCCGGTGCGGCGGTACTCCATGGAGTCATAGCGCGAACCGGCGGCCCGGTAGGAGAAAGAAGAATCAGTCACGTTTCCCTCCTTATCACGGACTTGTGACAGGCCGGGTTGGGCCGGTGCGGTGCCTGCGCAGTAATGTGGCGGCCTCGGGGACTGCCACGGCACGGCGGAGCTACGGACTCTGCGGACCAGTGTGACGATTCCCACGGGGTCGACCCCGGGCCCCGGGCAATGGGGCGGGAGGGCCCGCACGGAACCGAGAGGTGAACTCAGTGAACTTGCGCGACCTGGTGTACGGGCTCTACGCACGCCGGGTGGAGGCCCGCCTCGACCACGCCCAGGTGCCCAAGCACATCGGTGTCATCCTCGACGGCAACCGGCGCTGGGCGAAGGCGTCCGGCGGCACGGCCGCGCAGGGGCACCAGGCGGGTGCGGACAAGATCCAGGAGCTTCTCGGCTGGTGCAGTGAGACCGATGTCGAGGTCGTCACCCTGTGGCTGCTGTCCACGGACAACTTCGACCGGCCCGAGTCCGAGCTGACGCCGCTCCTCGGCATCATCGAGAACACGGTGCGCGACCTGGCGGCGGACGGCCGGTGGCGCGTCCACCACGTCGGCACCCTCGACCTGCTGCCCGCGCACACGCAGACCGTCCTCAAGGAGGCCGAGCAGGCCACGTCCGGGGTCGACGGAATACTGGTCAATGTCGCCGTCGGCTACGGCGGTCGGCAGGAGATCGCGGACGCGGTCCGGTCGCTGCTGCTCGACCACTCGTCCAAGGGGACGTCCTTCGAGGACCTGGCGGAAATCGTCTCCACCGACCTGATCTCGGAGCACCTCTACACGCGGGGGCAGCCGGATCCGGACCTGGTGATCCGCACGAGCGGCGAACAGCGGCTGTCCGGCTTCATGCTCTGGCAGAGCGCGCACTCCGAGTACTACTTCTGCGAAGTCTTCTGGCCGGCGTTCCGCAAGGTCGACTTCCTCCGCGCGCTGCGCGACTACGCCGCCCGAGGCCGCCGCTTCGGCGGCTGACGCCGCCCGTCTCCTCCACGGACCCCTCGGCCGGGTAGGCCTGGACCCCCGTGCCCGGAGTCGTCACTTGCCGCCCCCGACGCCACCGGTCCCGTCGTCCATCGCCGGACGGGCTCGACAGCCCGGCCGGGGCCCGCGTGCCGGGGCGGGTCCGAAGAACAGCCTGTCCGGCGTTCGAGGACGGAACTCCTGGCCGGTTGGCCCGGACCCGCGTGCCCGGGGCGCTGTCCCCGGGCGGCCCACACCCGAACCCACGCCCCCCTGGGTTATCACTCCCGGCTCACCCGCGCCCCCGGCGCGGCATGGCTTCGCGTGTTCGAGGGAATACCCCTGACAGGTCGACGTCCGGTCAAAACCAGGCGGACGTCGTGTCCAAGTGAGCGGCATGGAGTCCGCTCGCCCGGGAGGCCCTTTGCACACGAAGGACCGTACATACTGTGCGGCTGACGCGGGGGGCCGGCGCTCGGCCCGTGCAAGAGGGTCACAGCCCGGTCCGTCCTCTCCCTTTGGGATGCTCCGCGACGCCGTCGCACCCCAACCTCTTCCGAGGGGGTACGTCCTTCCGTGGTGACCAGCACAAAGCGCCGCATGCCCGACAGGCGCACCTATGTTCTCGACACCAGCGTCCTGCTGGCCGATCCGAACGCCATGGCCCGGTTCGACGAGCACGAAGTTGTGCTTCCGATCGTCGTGGTCACGGAACTGGAGGCCAAACGGCACCATCCAGAGCTCGGTTACTTCGCCCGGCAGGCCCTGCGCCTGCTGGACGACTTCCGGGTCCGGTACGGCCGGCTGGATGCCCCGATTCCGCTCGGGGATCTCGGCGGGACGCTGCGCGTCGAACTCAACCATTCCGACCCCGGCGTACTGCCCGCCGGCTACCGGTTGGGGGACAACGACTCACGGATTCTCGCGGTCGCGCGCAATCTCCAGGCCGAGGGATACGACGTCACGGTCGTCTCCAAGGATCTGCCGCTGCGCATCAAGGCATCCTCGGTCGGCCTCCTCGCGGAGGAGTACCGCGCCGAGCTCGCCGTCACCGACTCCGGCTGGACGGGTATGTCGGAACTGCCCCTCTCCGCCGAACAGGTGGATCTGCTCTTCGGCGAGGAGACGCTCTACGTCCCCGAGGCCGCCGACCTGCCCGTGCACACCGGACTGGTCCTGCAGTCCGAGCGCGGCAAGGCACTCGGCCGGATCACCGCCGAGGGCCATGTGCGCCTCGTCCGCGGCGACCGGGAGGCCTTCGGGATCCATGGCCGCAGCGCCGAGCAGCGCATCGCGCTCGATCTGCTGCTCGACCAGGACGTCGGCATCGTGTCGCTGGGCGGCCGGGCCGGAACAGGCAAGTCGGCGCTGGCGCTCTGCGCCGGCCTGGAGGCCGTCCTGGAGCGGAGGCAGCACCAGAAGGTGATGGTCTTCCGGCCGCTGTACGCGGTCGGCGGCCAGGAGCTCGGCTATCTCCCCGGCACCGAGGCCGAGAAGATGAGCCCGTGGGCGCAGGCCGTCTTCGACACGCTCTCGGCGGTCGCCGGGCGCGAGGTGATCGAGGAGGTGCTGGGGCGCGGGATGCTGGAGGTTCTGCCGCTCACCCACATCCGGGGCCGCTCGCTCCATGACGCGTTCGTGATCGTCGACGAGGCGCAGTCGCTCGAACGGAACGTCCTGCTGACCGTGTTGTCCCGGATTGGGGCAAATTCCCGAGTGGTGCTCACGCATGACGTGGCGCAGCGGGACAACCTCCGGGTCGGCCGGTACGACGGAGTCGTCGCCGTGGTCGAGAAGCTGAAGGGCCATCCGCTCTTCGCGCATGTCACGCTCACCCGTTCCGAGCGCTCGCAGATCGCCGCACTGGTGACCGAAATGCTGGAGGAAGGCCAGATCTGACACGGGATACGACCATTGGTGCCGCCCGGCGAGCCAAGGAGCTTAGCCGGGCGGCATTGTGCTGCGGCACCCTTTTCGTAAAACACGTGGGCCAAACGGGGTGTGAGCTTTCACACGCAACGGAGAATTGCTTCGCGGTGGCCCGTTCCGGCAGAGTCTTGCTTCCGTCAGGCCCCGCATACGGCACACCCGCACCTCCACAGGTGCCACGCACCAGACAACTCAACAATCGCCGTCCGTATGCCGCCCGCGAGCACCACGCGGCACTCCTCCAGGGGAGTCGCCCACCGGGCCCGTGCCTCCCGTGACCCAAGCAGTAGGGAGGCCAGCGCCAGGGGCACGATTGCGTCCGCGAGGTCACCTAAGCGGGCGATGCTGGAAGGACACCGTGTGAGCCGGATCTCGGTCCGGGGGTTCGCCGTGGCATCTGCCACTGCGGTCACCACCGTCGGCGCCGTCGTAGGCGTTGCATCGGGCAGCACTCCTGCTGCCGACGACAACAACTTCGAGGCGACCGCAGCCGACACGACGCTTCTCGCCGACATCCCTGCGGGCCAGCAGGCCCAGGTGCAGACCGCCTCGCTGACGCAGCAGGCGGACGCCCAGGCGTCCGCGGCCGACGCGGCAGCGAAGAAGTCCGCGGAAGAATCGGCCCGCATCCAGGCCGCCAAGGACGCCGAGTCGAAGAAGCAGGCGGCCGAGGACAAGCTGGCGAAGGAGCGGCAGGCCAAGAAGGACGCCGAGCGCGCCAGCCGGTCCGCGGTGCGTTCCGCCTCCGCCTTCGCCACGCAGAGCTCGTACACCGTGGCCGAAGTCCAGGCGATGGCTCGCCAGATGATCCCCGGCGACCAGTACCAGTGCTTCAGCAACATCGTGAACCACGAGTCGACCTGGAACTACCGGGCGACCAACGCGTCCTCCGGTGCGTACGGTCTCGTCCAGGCGCTCCCCGGTTCCAAGATGGCGAGCGCCGGCGCCGACTGGCAGACCAACCCGGCCACCCAGATCAAGTGGGGCCTCAACTACATGGACGGCCGTTACGGCTCCCCGTGCGGTGCCTGGTCCTTCTGGCAGGCCAACCACTGGTACTAGAACCTTCCGAGGTTCCGGTCTCAACCTTACGAAGCCCCTCACCGTCCTACGGTGAGGGGCTTCGCGCGTGTACCGTCGTCCGAACGGCTCCGGGGGGAGTGGTGGGGAGAGAACTCGGGGGTAGAGAAACACTCATGTCGAAACTGCCAGGATGGCTCGGGCGGCTGGGCGCCGAACTGACCGAGCTGGGCGACCGCCTGGAGGAACGCCGCGCCGCGGCGGAGGCCGAGGCCGAGGGGGACGTCGAGGGATACAGGGACGCGCAGGCCGAATTCCCGGTCGCGGTCGTCGCCGCGGTGTCCACCTCCGAAGACCAGTCCACCGCCCCCGGCCGGGTTCCGGCGCCGCCCGCCTACGCACCCGCGGTCGCCGCCCGCCCCGATCCGGTCGCGGCGATCCCCTGGGGGATGCGCGTCGCGGCCGAGGCCGGCTGGCGGCTGCTCGTCCTCGCGGGCACGCTCTGGGTGCTGATGAAGGCCATCAGCGCCATACAGCTGGTGGTGCTGGCGTTCGTCGCCGCGCTGCTCGTCACCGCGATGCTGCAGCCGACCGTCTCCCGGCTGCGGCGGTACGGGCTGCCGCGGGGTCTCGCCACCGCCGTCACCGCGATACTGGGCTTCGTCATCATGGGCCTGGTCGGCTGGTTCGTGGTCTGGCAGGTCATGGACAACCTCGACACTCTCTCCGACAAGGTGCGGGACGGTATCGAGGAGCTGAAGCGATGGCTGCTCGACAGCCCGTTCCATGTCACCGAGCAGCAGATCAACGACGTCGCGAAGAATCTCAGCGACACCATCGGCACCAACACCGAGGAGATAACCTCCGCCGGACTCCAGGGCGTCACCGTGATGGTGGAGCTCCTCACCGGGATGCTGCTGGCGATGTTCTCGACGCTCTTCCTGCTGTACGACGGGAAGCGCATCTGGCACTGGGTGCTGAAGCTGGTGCCCGCGCAGGCGCGGCCGGGTGTCGCAGGCGCCGGGCCACGTGCCTGGCGGACGCTGACCGCCTATGTGCGGGGCACGGTGCTGGTCGCCCTGATCGACGCGATCTTCATCGGGCTCGGCATCTGGTTCCTCGATGTGCCGATGGCGGTGCCGCTCGCCGTCTTCATCTTCCTCTTCGCCTTCATCCCGCTCGTCGGCGCGGTGATCTCCGGAGCGCTCGCGGTGGTCGTCGCGCTGGTCACCGAGGGCGTGTTCACCGCGCTGATGGTGCTGGTCGTGGTGCTGGCCGTGCAGCAGATCGAGGGCCATGTGCTGCAGCCGTTCATCCTCGGCCGCGCGGTACGCGTCCACCCGCTCGCCGTCGTCCTCTCGGTCGCCGCCGGCGGCATGATCGCGGGCATCGGCGGTGCGGTCGTCGCGGTGCCGCTGGTCGCCGTCACCAACACGGTGGTCGGCTATCTGCGGGCGTACGGGCAGGAGCAGGTGCTGCGGTACGCACCGCAGCCGCGCGGCACCTCGGCCGACGGCGTCGCCCCCACCCGGGCGCCGGGACCGCCGCCCAAGGACCACGGCGACGGCGACGCCGAAATGGAAGCGGCACAGCCGGCGACGGAGTAGGGGAAAAGAAGGGCCCCGAGGACGGTCGGTCGTCCTCGGGGCCCTTCTCGTATCAGGGGTGCTGCTGTTACTGCTCGGCGAGCACGGCCTCGGCGTCGAGAGTGACGCCGACCGCCTGGATCACCGAGGCGATCTTGACGGCTTCCTGAATGGTCTCACGGTCCACGCCGGCCTTGCGCAGCACCTGCTCGTGGGAGTCCAGGCACTGGCCGCAGCCGTTGATCGCGGAGACGGCGAGCGACCACAGTTCGAAGTCGACCTTCTCCACGCCCGGCTTGCCGATGACGTTCATCCGCAGACCCGCACGGAGCGTCCCGTACTCGGGGTCCGACAGCAGGTGCCGGGTCCGGTAGAAGACGTTGTTCATCGCCATGATGGCCGCCGCCGACTTCGCCGCGGTGTACGCCTCGGCGGAGAGGTTGGCCTTGGCCTCCGGCTCCAGTTCGCGCAGCACCTTCGGCGAGCGCGAGGCGATCGCGCAGGCGAGGACGGTGCCCCACAGCTGCTGCTGCGGGAGCTCGCTGTTCCCGATGACCGAACCGAGGTTCAGCTTCAGGTCCTTGGCGAAGTCCGGAACAGCGGCCTTCAGTTCGTCGAGTGCCATGTCGGTGTCAGCTCACTCGCCGGCGAGGAGCGCGACCGGGTCCAGGGTGTTCTCGCCCTTGGTCCAGTTGCACGGGCACAGCTCGTCGGTCTGCAGGGCGTCGAGGACCCGGAGGACCTCCTTGGGGTTACGGCCCACGGAACCGGCGGTCACCATCGTGAACTGGATCTCGTTGTTCTGGTCGACGATGAAGACGGCGCGCTGAGCGAAGCCGTCCTCGCCCTCGATGCCGAGGTCACGCATGAGCTCGTGCTTCGAGTCGGCCATCATCGGGAAGGGCAGGTCGGTCAGGTCCGGGTGGTCCTTGCGCCAGGCGTGGTGCACGAACTCGGAGTCACCGGAGAAGCCGAGGATCTGGGCGTCACGGTCGGCGAACTCGTCGTTCAGCTTGCCGAAGGCGGCGATCTCGGTGGGACACACGAAGGTGAAGTCCTTCGGCCACGCGAAGACGATCTTCCACTTGCCCTCGTAGGTCTTGTGGTTGATCTGCTCGAACTCCTTGCCGCTCTCCAGCGAAACACAAGCAGTCAGGTCGAACTCGGGGAACTTGTCACCGACAGTGAGCACGCGCTCTCCTTGCAGCGTAGGAATTCCCAGGTGCGGGAGTTCCTGAGGGTTGGACGGTGTCCACCATGACACAGAGGGCATTGATCGCGGAAATAGCTACAATTGGTTGTGATGATCGGAGGTGCCTATCAGTGGCGCAGAGTAACCAGGGCAATCGCCCCAAACAGCCCAGCCTCTCGCAGCTGCGCGCCTTCGCGGCCGTGGCCGAACATCTGCACTTCAGGGATGCGGCGGCAGCGATCGGGATGAGTCAGCCCGCGCTCTCCGGATCCGTGTCCGCGCTGGAGGAGACGCTCGGTGTCCAGCTCATCGAGCGTACGACGCGCAAGGTGCTGCTCTCGCCCGCCGGGGAACGGCTCGCGGTGCGGGCCCGGGTGGTGCTGGAGGCCGTGGGCGAGCTGATGGAGGAGGCCGAGGCGGTCCGGGCGCCGTTCACCGGAGTGCTCAGACTCGGTGTGATCCCGACCGTCGCCCCGTATCTGCTGCCGGCCGTGCTGCGACTGGTCCACGACCGCTACCCGGAGCTCGACCTCCAGGTGCACGAGGAACAGACCTCGTCGCTGCTGGAGGGGCTGGCGGCCGGACGGCTTGACCTGCTGCTGCTCGCCGTACCTCTCGGGGTGCCGCAGGTGACCGAACTCCCGCTTTTCGACGAGGACTTCGTGCTGGTCATGGAGCGCACCCACTGGCTGGGCGGGCGCATCGACATTCCGCGCGAGGCGCTGCGCGAACTGCCGTTGCTGCTGCTCGACGAGGGGCACTGCCTGCGCGACCAGGCCCTCGACATCTGCCGGGAGGCGGGCCGTACGGAGGGGGCGCCGGTCACCACGACCGCCGCCGGGCTCTCCACGCTGGTGCAGCTGGTCGCGGGCGGACTCGGGGTGACACTGCTGCCGCGTACCGCCGTGACCGTCGAGACCGCCCGCAACGACGCGCTGACCACTGGGTACTTCGCGGAGCCCGCGCCGTCGCGGCGGGTGGCGCTGGGCATGCGGACAGGGGCGGCCCGACAGGGCGAGTTCGAGGAGTTCGCCGCCGCGTTGCGTGAGGCGATGCGGGTGCTGCCCGTACGGGTGACGGCCTAGGAAGGGGTGCGATCCCCGGGGGCCGCACCCCTTGCGGCTACCGCGCCATCACTCCGTGCGCAGGCCGTCCGGCCGCATCAGGCGCCACAGCGATGGCAGTGAGACCAGAGTCACCAGCAGGATCAGTGCCGCTCCCGCGCCGGTCATCGGGAGGAACAACCACCAGTCGGTCACCTTCTTGGCGACCATCCAGATCATCACCGCACCCAGGCCGAGACCGCCCGCGACGGCCACCACCAGACCGATGACCACGGGCACGGCGGTCTGCCAGAGCACCGACCAGCCGAGCGTGCTCCGCTGGGTACCGAAGGCGACGAGGACCGAGAGCAGCCGCTTGCGCTCGCGCAGCTGCTCCAGCTGCGAGACCAGCATCGCGGCGGCGATCAGCAGCAGGGTCGCGGTCGCGCCGGCCTGGAGACCGGTCTGCACGCTGGCGTACCGCTGGTCGCGGGACTGTAAAACGTTCGTTGACAGACCCGAACGGAGTTGAGAGCTTGGGGAAGGACGGCACCGCCCCCGCACGACCGGAGTGATCGTGCGGGGCATCGGACCGTCCAGGCCGAACCAGGTGACCGGGGACGTGAGGGAACCCGCCCACCCGCAACGGACCGGCCCCCTGGACGGCCGTCGCCGAGCGGGACGCGAAAGCGGGAACCCAGCGCATCCAACACCGTTCGGGATGCGCCCAGTACGCAGCAGTGGGTCCAGGACTCACTTATGCACACTGGTTAGGAACGGTCACGGGTTCACTGCCTTCGCGAGCTGGCCGAGTCGCGCGGCGGTCAGTTCCAGCCAGCGGAGGTCGGCTTCGAGGTGGAACAGCGCGTGGTCGCAGATCAGCTGGTCGGCCAGGTCGCCCTTGCGCTTGCGGTCGGTGAGGATACGCATCAGGCGCAGATGCTCGGAGCGCTGGGCGTCCAGCAGATCGGCGGCGCTGCGGCCGGTGAGCAGGGCCAGGACGACCTTGGTGTAGAGCGTCGACTGGAGATACGGCTCCGGCTTCTCGGGCTGGGCGAGCCAGGCCGAGACATCGCTGATCCCGGCCTCGGTGATGGCGTACCGCTTGCGCTCGGGGCCGCCGCCGCTCTCGATGCCGTCGACCTCGACGAGACCGTTCTTGAGGAGCCGGGACATGGTCGAGTAGACCTGCCCGTAGTGCAGGGGGCGGTCGTGGCCGAACTTCTCGTCGAACGTGCGCTTGAGGTCGTAGCCGTGGCGGGGGCCGGACTCCAGGAGTCCCAGCAGGGTGTGGCCGATAGACATGTTCACCACTCTACGCGCTGTGTATACATAGGGTGTATACCCGAAGCGGGTCGCGTGCGAAACGGTGTGGTTGGTCATGGAATCCCCCCGTTTATTCCTTCGGGGAGTGCTAGCAAACTGCTATCGGATCAGCTGTTCTCGCAACCATGCGCACCTCTCGTGAGTCGGTTCCCTAAGGAGCGGGTGCTGATTGTCACGTCCGCAAAGGGCCGGATCTCTTGCTTTTTGTCCCCATCGACAGTGTTAGCTGGCTGGGCCGAGGGGGATCCGGGCGAGCAGAGAAACAGGGAGCAAGACAGCGATGGGTCGAGCGGATGCGCGACGAGCCCAGCAGCGCGGTGCGCGAGGGGCTACGAAGAGCGGCGGCATACGCAGACTCTTCACGTGGAAGAAACTGCTGGGCGCTTTCTTCGGGTTCTGCCTGCTCGGCATGGGCGCGTTTCTCGTGCTCTACATGATCGTGGACATACCCGAGGGCAACGCCCAGGCCAAGCTCCAGAGCAACGTCTACAAGTACTCCGACGGCTCCGTGCTGGCCCGCACCGGCAAGGTCAACCGGGAGATCGTGGGGCTGTCCGAGGTCCCCAAGGACGTGCAGCGGACCTTCGTCGCCGCCGAGAACAAGTCCTTCTACACGGACCAGGGCGTCGACTTCAAGGGCACCGCGCGCGGTCTGATCAACACGCTGTCCGGCAAGGGCAAGCAGGGTGGTTCGACCATCACCCAGCAGTACGTCAAGAACTACTACCTGGACCAGGACCAGACGATCACCCGCAAGCTCAAGGAGCTGGTGATCTCCCTCAAGGTCGACCAGAAGAAGAGCAAGAACGACATCCTCGCCGGGTACATCAACACCAGCTACTACGGCCGCGGCGCCTACGGCATCCAGGCTGCCGCGCAGGCCTACTACGGCAAGGACGCCCGGGACCTGGACGTCGCGGAGGGCGCGTACCTGGCTGCTCTGCTGCAGGCGCCGAGCCAGTACGACTGGGCCGTCGCCACGCCCACCGGCAAGCGACTGGTCAAGGAACGCTGGAACTACGTACTGAACAACATGGTCGGGGAGCACTGGCTGGACGCCGGTAAGCGCCAGGGGCTGGAATTCCCGGTGCCGCAGGACCCCAAGCCCGCGGACGGTCTCACCGGCCAGAAGGGCTACATCGTCAACGCGGCGCGGGCCGTGGTGCAGAAGCAGGAGCACCTCACCGACGAGCAGTTCGACGCGGGCGGCTGGACCATCACGGTCAACATCGACAAGAAGAAGCAGAAGCAGCTGGAGCAGTCGGTCAAGGACGGGCTGACCAGCAAGCTCGACACGAAGGGCCGCAGCGTCGACAAGGACGTGCAGGCCGGCGCGGTCTCGGTGGATCCGAAGACCGGCGCGGTCGTCGCCCTGTACGGCGGCACCGGGCTGACCGAGCACTGGACGTCGAACGCCACCCGGCGCGACTACCAGCCCGCCTCCACCTTCAAGCCGATCATCCTCGCCGCGGCGCTCGACCAGGAGGCCAAGACGCAGGACGGGCAGCCGATCACCGCCAACACCCGGTACGACGGCAACAGCCGGCGCCCGGTCCAGGGCAGTGACATCGCCTTCGCGCCGCCCAACGAGGACAACCAGAACTACGGCCCGGTCACCGTCCAGACGGCGATGAACAAGTCCATCAACTCCGTCTTCGCGCAGATGGGCGTCGACGTCCACATGGACAAGGTGATGGAGACCGCGGGCAAGCTCGGCATGAACGTCGAGGGCCTGCCGGTCGTGCCGGCTCAGACCCTCGGCTCGATGGGCGCGAGCCCCATGGAGATGGCCGGGATCTACGCGACGCTCGACAACCACGGCAAGAAGGTCACCCCGTCGATCGTGAAGTCCGCCTCCCGGCAGGGCGGCGCCCCGATCGCGCTGCCCGACCCGATCGGCGAGCAGGTGATCAGCCGCCAGGCCGCGGACTCGGTGACCTCGGTGCTGACCGGCGTGGTCGACGACGGCACGGCCCGGGCCTCGGTGCGCGACGCCCCCGGCCGCGGCGGCCAGCAGGTGGCCGGCAAGACGGGTACCTCGGACGACAACAAGTCGGCCTGGTTCACCGGCTACACCCCGGAGCTCGTCACATCGGTCGGTCTCTTCGGTGAGGCCGCCGAGTCCCACAAGGGGGCCGACGGCAAGCAGGTCCAGAAGGGTTCGCAGGTCACCCTGAAGGGCGCCGCAGGCGGCGGCCGCGTCAACGGCGGTGGTTTCCCGGCCGCGATCTGGGCGGACTACACGTTCCAGGTGATGGGCGGGACCAGCACCTTCGATCTCGACACGAACATGGGTGCGGCCGTGGCACCGCCGCCGTCCTCGACCTCGCCGAGCCCGAGCGAGAAGCCGTCGGAGTCGGCCAGCCCGTCGGCCGACCCGTCCAGCCAGGCACCGTCCTCCGAGCCGACGACGGACAGCCCGCCCCCGTCGCCGCCGACCGACCCGACGACGCCCTCGGGCGACACGTCGAGCGGGCCGCCGACCGTCCCGGACCCGACGGACAGCGCCCAAGTCCCGCTGAAACCGGCGGACGGCAGGCAGAACAATCGCTCGCAGGGCTGACGCGGCTCACGCACAGCTCACGCGGCCGATACGGCGAAGGGTGCCACGGATACGCTCCGTGGCACCCTTCGCCGTGTGACCGGCGTGCGCGGTCAGTCGCCGTTGACCTCCTTGGCGACCCGGTCGCCGAGGTCCTTGTCCACGTTGCGCCAGTACTGTAGCGACCGTTCCAGGACCGGGCGGCTCACACCGTCCAGGAGATGGCCGGAAATGTTCGACACGAGCCGCTCGCGCGCCGCGTCGTCGAGCACCTTGCGGACCATGGTGCCCGCCTGGCCCCAGTCGTCGTCCTCGCGGTGCAGCTTGTACGCCTCGTGGACCATCTCGCCCGCCGTGGCCCAGCCCGCCGGGTCGCCGAAGCGTTCGGTGTCCGCGGCCGGTCCGCCGTACGAGTTCGGTGCGTAGACCGCTCCCGTGCGCGTCGGCTCGTACCGCATCGGGCCGTCCTTCGCGTACGAGTTCCGGCCGAAGCGCGGCCGGTTCGGAGGCAGCTGCGCGTAGTTCGGGCCGATCCGGTACCGGTGGGTGTCGGGGTACGAGAAGAGCCGGCCGAGCAGCATCTTGTCGGGCGACGGGCCGATGCCGGGCACCAGGTTCGACGGCTCGAAGGACGCCTGCTCGATGTGGACGAAGAAGTCCTCGGGGTTCTCGTTCAGCGTCATCCGGCCGACCTCGATCAGCGGGTAGTCGCCGTGCGGCCACACCTTGGTCAGGTCGAACGGGTTGAACCGGTAGTCCGGTGCGTCGTCGAACGGCATCACCTGGACGTACAGCGTCCAGCTCGGGTGATCGCCGCGCTTGATCGACTCGAACAGGTCGCGGCGGTGGACGTCGCCGTCGATACCGGCGATCTCGTCGGCATCGGCCTGGGTGTAGAAGTCGATGCCCTGGTCGGTCTTGAAGTGGTACTTGATCCAGAATCGCTCTCCACCCGCGTTCACCCACATGTAGGCGTGCGAGCTGTAACCGTTCATGTTGCGGTACGTCTTCGGGATGCCCCGGTCGCCCATCAGCCACGTCACCATGTGCGCGGACTCCGGGGAGAGGGTCCAGAAGTCCCACTGCATGTCGTGGTCGCGCATCCCGCTCTCCGGGCGGCGCTTCTGCGAGCGGATGAAGTCCTGGAACTTCATCGGGTCCCGGACGAAGAAGATCGGCGTGTTGTTGCCGACCATGTCGTAGTTGCCCTGCTCGGTGTAGAACTTCAGCGCGAAGCCCCGGGGGTCGCGCCAGGTGTCGGGGGAGCCCTGTTCGCCGGCGACCGTGGAGAACCGGGCGAGCATGGCGGTCTGCTTGCCAGGTTGGAAGAGGTCCGCCTTGGTGAACTGACTGACGTCGTTGGTCACGACGAAGGTGCCGTAGGCCCCGGAGCCCTTGGCGTGTACCACCCGTTCGGGGACCCGTTCGCGGTTGAACTGGGCCATCTTCTCAATGAGGTAGTGGTCCTGGAGCAGGATCGGCCCGTCGGATCCGACAGTGAGCGAATGTTCGTCGCTCTCCACCGGGATACCGGCGTTGTTCGTGGTGTAAGGAGTGTTCTTGGTTTCCTCGGACACGAGCGTCCTCCCGTCGGTGCGGGGTGTCGGTCAATTCGTCCAGGCGGCGCCCGGTCACGACTGAAGTCAACTCCGACGACGGGAGGATGGCAACATGTGGAGATTGCCCCAACTTGTCCAAATGTGACGGGGCGCTGTTACTGGCTCCGGGTCGGCATCTCGAACCAGACGACCTTGCCGGTCGACAGCCGGGTCGCCCCCCACCGCCTGGCCAGCCGGTTCACCAGGAACAGTCCGCGGCCGCCTTCGTCCATGTCGCGTGCCCGGCGCTGCCGGGGCAGCTGCGGGGCGTCGTCACCGACCTCGCAGCGCAGGATGTCGGTCCGCAGCAGCCGCAGCGTGACCGGCCGCTCCGCGTACCGCACGGCATTGGTGACCACCTCGCTGACCAGCAGCTCCACCGAGTCCGAGAGGTCGTCCAGCCCCCACCGGCTGAGCGCCCTGCGGGCCAGCCGGCGGGCCCGTCCGGGGGCGGAGTCCTCCGGTTCCAGGAACCAGTACGCGACATCGCTCGGCGCGATCCCGTCGAAGCGGGCGGCGAGCAGCGCGATGTCGTCGTCCCGGTCGCCGGGGCCGAGCATGTCGAGCACGTCGTCGCAGAGCGCCTCCAGCGGTGGCGAATGGTCCGGTCCGGTGAGCCGGGCGGTGGCGGCGAGCCGCTCGCGCAGCTGCTCGATCCCGGTCCAGACGTCCCGCAGCCGGGACTCCACCAGACCGTCGGTGTACAGCAGCAGCGTGGCGCCCGAGGGGGCGTCCAGCTCGACCGCCTCGAAGTCGACCCCGCCGACGCCGATCGGGGCACCGGGCGGCACCCGAAGCACCTCGGCGCGGCCGCCCAGGTGAAGCAGGACGGGCGGCGGGTGCCCGGCGTTGGCGATGGTGATCCGGTGCGCGACCGGGTCGTAGACCGCGTACAGGCAGGTCGCCATGCGGTCGCTGCCGAGCCGCTGCGCCTGCTCGTCGAGGTGGTGCAGGACCTCCTGCGGCGGCAGGTCGAGCCCGGCGAGGGTCTGCGCGGTGGTTCGCAGCTGCCCCATGATCGCCGCGGAGGTCATGGAGTGGCCCATGACGTCGCCGACGACCAGGGCGACCCGGCTGCCGGGCAGCGGGATCGCGTCGTACCAGTCGCCGCCGACCCGGGCGGTCTCGGCGGCCGGGAGGTAGCGGGAGGCGAGCCGGACACCGGTGGGCTGCGGAAGCGAGTCGGGCAGCATGGTGCGCTGCAGCTCGTCGGCGATGTACGCCTCGCGCCCGTACAGCACGGCCTTGTCGATGCCGAGCGCGGTGTGCGTCGCCAGCTGTGCGGCGACCAGCAGATCGTTGGCCTCGAAGGGGGGCCGCTCGGTCCCGCGCAGAAAGACGGCAGCACCGATCACCCTCCGGCGGCCGCGCAGCGGGGCGAGGATCGCCCGGTGGCCGGAGGGTACGGTGCGCCCGGCGCCGAGCAGCTCGGGCAGGGCGACGCGGGCCGTCGCGGAGTCACCGAAGACAGGCCGTACGCCGCGCAGCACCTCGGCGAGCGCGCCGCCCGCCCGGACCTCGCAGAGCTCGGCCGCGGGCATCAGATCGGCGTGCGGGTCGAGGGCGGGCAGGCGCAGCCGCTCACTCTCCGCGGAGGGAGAGACATCGGAGTCGTCGTCGCTTAAACGCAGCCGGTCGGAGCGGCGCAGCCGCAGCACGAACGGGGTGACGGGGCGCTCGTCGCCGACCGGGAGCGGGTCGCGGAGGTAGACGAGTATGGCGTCGGAGAACGTCGGCACGCTGGCCCGGCACAGCCCCAGGACGATCTCGTCCAGGTCTATGCCGCGGGCGATCCGGCGGGTCGCGGCGCCCACGAAGCGCAGCCGGTCGCCCTCGCGGCGGGACACCGCCTGCGGGTCCGGTCCGGCCGCGGCGGCGCTCGGCGCGGTCGCCGGGTTCGGTGCGCCGGCGGGGCCGGGAATCGCCGGGGGATTCGAGCCGGAGCCGGGCTCCGGGGCCGGCACCGGGATCGCTGCAGTGGCAGCCGCGGCATCCTGCTGCCGCGGCCGGGCGCGTTCCTGCGACCGGGCGGCGAGAGGCTGCCGGCCTTCGTGGGAGGTGGGGTGCTCCGTCACGCGTGGGGTTCCGTCCGTCCGGGCCGGTTGTATGAGGCAATCACCTTGTGGGGCGCCACTGTGCCCCGGCAGGAGCGGCGATGACAACGGCTGTCACCGCGTGCCCCGCTCGGCGGGGCCGAAACCGTATGCCTGCGAGGTGTACAGGTGACAACGTTTCCGGCGTGTGGGCGGCAGACAGCGTGCACGTCTCCACCCCCTCGTCGTGGTCCATGCGGTTCTTGCGGCTCATGCAACTGATGCGGCTCATGAAGATCGTGCAACTCGTGCGATGACTTGCGGTCAGGGCCTGCGCCGCGCCGACCGGTTGATGCGGAGCAGCCCTCCGGAGGACGATCCTACGTTTGCCCCCCTGGGGTGCATCAAGGGTCTCACGACGGCATATGCGAGGGCGTACGGTCCCAGTCATCCGGCAGCACGGGTACCCGCCACCGCGGATCGGGCCGCCAGTTCTCCCAGCCGTCCCGGAACGGCGCCCCCCACGCGTCGATCACGCGGACGGCCGCTCGGCCCGCCTCCCGTACCCGCCGCGCGGTGTCCCGGTCCATCAGCCCGACCCGCTGCGCCTGCGCGAACTCGTCCTCGTCCAGCCAGCGCCAGCTGCGGTCGGGGTTGACGGCGATGTCCAGGAAGTGATCCTCGGAGTCGATGCCGCCCGCCCAGCGGGTGCGCGGTTCCTCCAGGTTCACGTACCAGTTGCGAAAGCTCCAGCCGCGGTCCCAGAACAGCCAGACCGACCACGGCTCGCCGGGCCGGGCGAGCTTGAGCACGCCCGTGCCGGACCAGGCCGAACGGGCGGTGGTACGGGGCGCGGTGTACCGGGTGACGAGCGGCTCGGCGTGCACACTGGCGCCGTTGGCGAGGACCGGCTTCACGCATTCGGTGCCGGGCGCCATCCACACGGCGAGCAGCTCGGCGTTGTCCTGGACCACGGTGACGGGTCGGCAGATGTGGACCGGGCTGTGGGCGCGGCCGGGCGACCGCGGACCGTTGCCGCGGTAGCGCCACAGAATCTGATCACCCGGTGCCCAGTACGTGGTCTCTCCGGGCTCGGCCTCTCCGGTACCTGTCATGGAGGGATCTTAGGGATGCGCGCGCCCGGCCGCTGCGATCCATGTCACGGGCGGGTCATACGCAACACGTCGAGTGCCTCGTCGAGCTGTTCCACCGTGAGATCGCCGCGCTCCACATACCCCGAGTCCAGCACCACTTCGCGGATCGTCCGCCGCTCGGCGAGCGCCTTCTTGGCGACCTTCGCCGCCTCTTCGTAACCGATGTACTTGTTCAGCGGTGTGACGACGGACGGCGAGGACTCCGCGTACTCCCTGGCCCGCTCCACGTTCGCGGTGATGCCGTCGACGGTGCGGTCCGCCAGCAGCCGGGAGACGTTGGACAGCAGCCGGACGGACTCCAGCAGATTCTTCGCGATGACCGGAAGCATGACATTGAGTTCGAAATTGCCCGCAGCGCCCGCGACGGCGACCGTCGCGTCGTTCCCCATCACCTGGGCCGCCACCATCAGCACGGCCTCAGGAATGACCGGATTCACCTTCCCCGGCATGATCGACGAGCCCGGCTGGAGGTCGGGAAGGCTGATCTCGGCCAATCCGGTGCGCGGCCCGGAGGCCATCCAGCGCAGATCGTTGGAGATCTTGGTGAGCGAGACGGCGATCGTACGGAGCTGGCCGGACGTCTCGACGAGCCCGTCCCTTGCGCCCTGCGCCTCGAAGTGGTCGCGGGCCTCGGTGAACGGCAGTCCGGTGACACGGGCGACCTCGGCGATGACGGCGGCGGAGAAGCCGGGCGGGGTGTTGATGCCGGTACCGACGGCCGTGCCGCCCAGCGGCAGCTCGGCGAGGCGCGGCAGTGATGCGTACAGCCGCTCGATGCCGTACCGGATCTGCGCCGCGTAGCCGCCGAACTCCTGGCCCAGCGTCACCGGCGTGGCGTCCATCAGATGGGTACGTCCCGACTTCACGACCGCCGCGAACTCGACGGACTTGCGCTCCAGGGCGGCCGCCAGATGATCCAGCGCCGGGATCAGCTCGCCGGTGACGGCCGCGGTCGCGGCGATGTGGATGGAGGACGGGAAGACGTCGTTGGACGACTGCGAGGCGTTGACGTGGTCGTTGGGGTGGACGTCACGGCCGAGGCGTTCGGTGGCGAGGGTGGCCACGACCTCATTGGTGTTCATGTTGGAGGACGTGCCGGACCCGGTCTGGAAGACATCGATGGGGAAGTGCGCGTCCCAGCGGCCCTCGGCGACCTCGGCGGCCGCGTCCTGGATCGCGGCGGCGATGTCCGGGGCGAGCACCTTCAGCTCGGCGTTGACCTTCGCCGCGGCCGCCTTGATCCGGGCCAGGGCCTCGATATGGGCCCGCTCCAGGCGCTGGCCGGAGATCGGGAAGTTCTGCACGGCGCGCTGCGTCTGAGCCCGCCACCGGGCATCCGCGGGCACCTTCACCTCGCCCATCGAGTCGTGCTCGATGCGGTAGTTCTCGCCGGCTGTGCCGCTGTTCGCCGGGACCTGTACGTCGTCCATGGGGTTCAACCTCCTGAAAAAGTTGAGCACTTGTCTTGTTCTGTGTATTCCCAAGTCGCCTACCGACCAGTAAATACCGGGGGTAACCACAACCAGGGGAGGCGCAATGAGGCGCACCAGGCACAGACTTCGCTGTACGGTCGCGGCTGCCGCGGCCATGGCGGCGGCGTTCGGCGGCATGGCCGCTGCCGCCGGACCGGCAGGCGCGGCAGACCGGTCCGGTACCACCAGTACCGCATCGACCCCCCTCTCACCCGAGCTGGAGGCCATCCGCGCCGCCGAAGCCACCCAGCTGTACGGGAGCCCGGCCGAGCGCCCGCTCGCCGACCGCAAGACCGGGCTGATCTCGCTCGGCGACAGCGAGATCTCGGGCGAGGGCGTCGGGACGTACGAGGCGGGGACGAACGGTCCCGACAACTGGTGCCACCGCTCACCCGACTCCGCGATCCACCGGACCGGGATCCCGGCCGACGTCACGTACAACGTCTCCTGCTCCGGCGCGTACACCGGCAACATCGTCATCGGCGGCTCGAAGCAGTACGCCGACGAGCTCGTGCAGAGCGACAACCTCGCCATCAAGGCGCGCAACACCCGCATCAAGATGATCGTGCTCGTGGCCGGCGCCAACGACGACCTCCAGTTCGGCCCGGTCATGACGGACTGCGTCGAGCGCTGGGTCCTCCTCCAGGGCACCTGCCAGCCGAAGTACGAGGGCGGCTGGCAGGCCCGTGTCGACGGACTCGTCCCCAAGGTCGAGAAGACCGTCCGTGACCTGAAGACCGTCATGTCCGACGCCGGCTACACGAGCAGCGACTACAAGCTCGTGGTCATGGGCTATCCGAGCCCGATCGGCCCGGACTTCTACGACAACCCGAACTTCCCCGGCAAGCTTCCCGGCGGCTGCGCCGGATACGACTCCGACGCCGCCTGGGGCCGGAACGCCGCCGTCCCCGCCTTCGAGCGCGGGATGCGGCAGGCCGCCGCCGACACCGGCGCCGTCTACCTCGACAACTCCCGTCTCTTCCACGGCCACGAGGTCTGCAGCGAGTCCACCTGGGCCCGCGGTCTCTACATCGACCTCGCGCACTTCCCGCCGGACTCCAACTCCGTCCGGCAGTCCTTCCACCCCAACGCGCGCGGGCACGCGGCCTTCGCATCGTGCCTGACCCAGATCTACAACTCCGGTCTGCGCGAGGCGAGCTGCGCCGACCCGGCCGGCACCGGAAAGCCGGTCCTGGAGCCGGCCGCCTGGGACTCGCTCTTCAAGCCCCTCAAGAACGAGGCCACCGGCACCTGTGTGGACGTCCCCGCCTCGGTGACCCGTAACAACACCCCGATCGGCGGCTGGGACTGCCACGGCGGCCGCAACCAGGGCTGGTGGTACGACACCGCCGACCAGAGCATCCACACGGAGCTGAGCCACGACCGGTGCCTCGATGTGCCGGGCGCCGACTACAGGGCGGGCGCCACGGTCATCGTGTGGAACTGCTCGGGCGCGGCCAACCAGAAGTTCGTCAGGCAGTCGGGCACCGTGCGCCCGGCGGCGTCGACCGGCCTGTGTCTGACGCTGGCGGCGGCCAAGGACCCGCTGAAGCTGCAGGCGTGCGACGGGACGGCGAAGCAGCGCTTCGCGTAACGGCCGACGGGGCAGGGCGACCGCCTGCTTCGGCCGCCCTGCCCCGTTCCGCTCACCGGCTCGCGGTCTCGCTCACGAACGCTCCCAGTGCGGCGGTCAGATACGCCGGATCGTCCGCCCCGCACAGCTCGCGCGCCGAATGCATGGAGAGTCCCGGCACCCCCACGTCGACCGTCGGAACACCCAGCCGGGCCGCGGTGAGCGGGCCGATCGACGTGCCGCACGGCATCGTGTTGTGCGAGACGAAATGCTGCCACGGTGCGCCGGCCCGTTCGCACGCCGACGCGAACACCGCCATGCCGGTGCTGTCGGTGGCGTACCGCTGATTGACGTTGACCTTGATCACCGGCCCGCCGTTGGGCAGCGGGTGGTGGTCCGGGTCGTGCCGTTCCGCGTAGTTGGGGTGGACCGCGTGCGACATGTCGGCGGAGACGCAGAAGGTACCCGACAGGGCGCGCGACCAGTCCTCGGAGCTGCCGCCGCGCGCGGTGACCGAGCGGCTGAGGAGCCGCTCCAGCAGCGGGCTCTGCGCGCCCGTCTCGGAGCCGCTGCCGACCTCCTCGTGGTCGAAGGCCGCCAGGACGGGGATGTACGCGGGTGGCTCGGCGCCCGTCGCCGCGTCGGCCAGGGCGGTGACGCCCGCGTGCACCGACACCAGGTTGTCCAGCCGCGACGAGACCACGAACTCCTGGTCCACGCCCAGGTATCCGGGCGGCTGGACGTCGTGCAGCATCAAGTCCCAGCCCAGCACCTCGGCCGGGTCCGCCTCGGCCGCCGCCGCCACCCGGCGCACCAGCGCGCCCTCCTCGGGTGCGCCGAGCGACCACAGCGGGGCGACATGACGCTGCGGGTCGAGCGCCAGACCGTCATTGACCGTCCGGTCCAGATGGATCGCCAGCTGAGGGACGCGCAGAATCGGTTCGTCGATCCGGACGAGCCGCGACGTGGTCGTGCCACCGGGGGCGCGCAGCGCGAGCCGCCCGGATATCCCCAGGTCCCGGTCGAGCCAGGTGTTGAGCGGGACTCCGCCGTAGATCTCCACGGCGATCTGGCGCCAGCCCGCCGAGCCGGTGTCGGGGGTGGGCTTGACCCGCAGATTCGGTGAGTCGGTGTGCGAACCGATGATCCGGAACGGCGTGTGGGCGGGGACGCCCTCGGGGACGTACCAGGCGATCAGCGCGCCGCCGCTGATGACGAAGCTGCCGCCGGTCGTGCCCGTCCAGTCGGCCGTGCCGTGCAGCTCACGGAAGCCCGCCTTCTCCAGGCGCTGGGCGGCCTCGGCCACCGCGTGGTACGGGGACGGAGCGGCGCCGATGAAGGCGAGCAGGTCGTCGGAGTGGCTGCGGCGGCTGGCGTGGCTGAGATGGGGGGCCGGCGTCATACGGCTTCCACCTTTCCGGTGTTCGGTATCGGGAGTGAGGGCGGTGGAGCGGGTGGAGGCGCGGCCGGCGGCGTGGACGATCGGCGGAGTGCTCCGGGAACGTCCGCCACCCTTCGCACCGTCCCGGCACGGCGCAAGCCGGATCCGCTGCTCCCTGCGTGAAAGCGGCGGTGCGGGATCGTCGCGATCGAGGTCCCGTCGCAGTGGTCGCTGGGAGGAGGGCACAGCGGCACCGGGTCCAGGGCGCAGTCCTCGCCCGCTCCGGTACGGTCCGCAGCTCCCGCAGGTGGTCTCAAGATTGGCTGAATCCCGTCCCTCTGCGCAGCGCCGCCACCCGGAGCACGAACACCAGCGCGACGAGGATCGCTGCCCCGTGGGCGAGGCACTGCCGCGCGACCTGGCGATGCTCCGGCGAGGCGTGCGACAGCGGACGATCTATCAGCACACCGTCCGCACGCACCGTGCGACGCTCTCGTACATCGAGCAGGTCACGTCGGCCGGCGCCGAGGTACGGACGCTCGCCGAGGTCGTCGACCGGGTCATCGTCTGCGACCGCGACGTCGCATTCGTCCCGGTCCGCGAGGAGCCGCACACAGCCCTGCGGGTCCAGCACCCCGCCCTGATCGCCTTGCTGGTGCGGCAATTCGACCACGCCTGGTCCCGCTCCGTCCCGATCAGCCCGGAGGGCGCACCACAGCGCTCCCCGGCCATCACGTCCGACCCCCAGCGCACCGTTCTGCTGGCGGTGGTCGGAGGCGAGACGGACGCGTCGATCGCCCGCAGACTCGGCATGAGCCGCCGCAGCGTCGCCGAGCACATGCGGAAGGTCTCGGAACAACTGGGCAGCAACAGCCGCGCCCAGCTGGGCTATCTGCTCGCCACGTCAGGACTGCTCGACACCTGAGAGGCTGTCCGAAGGGGTGCGGACGCACGGCTGCCGGGCGCCGAATCCGTCACGGACGGACCGCGAGGGCGCCCCGGCCGAAACCGTGACGCCCCCGAAGCGGGCCGAGTCCTTCCGGTCAGGCGAGACCGGGACCGCGCACCGGAATGCTGGTGAACGTCGGCGCCGGAGCGGGCTCGGTGAAGAAGTCGTTGCCCTTGTCGTCGACGACGACGAACGCCGGGAAGTCCTCGACCTCGATCCTCCAGACCGCCTCCATGCCGAGCTCCTCGTACTCGACGACCTCGACCTTCTTGATGCAGTCCTGGGCGAGGCGCGCCGCCGGGCCGCCGATCGAGCCGAGGTAGAAACCGCCGTGTGCCTCACACGCGTCGGTGACCTGCTTGGACCGGTTGCCCTTGGCGAGCATCACCTTGGAGCCACCCGCCGCCTGGAACTGCGCGACATAGCTGTCCATGCGCCCGGCCGTCGTCGGGCCGAAGGAACCCGAGGCGTACCCCTCGGGCGTCTTCGCCGGACCTGCGTAGTACACCGGATGGTCCCGCAGGTACTGCGGCATCTCCTCGCCCGCGTCCAGCCGCTCCTTGATCTTGGCGTGCGCGATGTCGCGCGCCACGACCAGCGGGCCGGTCAGCGAAAGGCGGGTCTTGACCGGGTACTTGGTCAGCTCGGCGAGGATGTCGTCCATCGGCCGGTTCAGGTCGATCCTGACGACGTCACCCGCCTCGTCCAGGTGCTCGTCCGTGGTGTCCGGCAGGAAGCGTGCCGGGTCCTTCTCCAGCTGCTCCAGGAACACACCCTCGGCGGTGATCTTCGCGGTGGCCTGACGGTCCGCGGAGCAGGACACGGCGATCGCCACGGGCAGCGAGGCACCGTGCCGGGGCAGCCGCACCACGCGCACGTCGTGGCAGAAGTACTTGCCGCCGAACTGCGCGCCGATCCCGATCTTCTGCGTCAGCTCGAAGACCTTCTCCTCCAGCTCCTTGTCCCGGAAGCCGTGACCCGTGGGGGAGCCCTCTGCGGGCAGCTCGTCCAGGTAGTGAGCGGAGGCGTACTTCGCGGTCTTCAGCGCGAACTCGGCCGACGTGCCGCCGACGACGATCGCCAGGTGGTACGGCGGGCAGGCCGCGGTTCCCAGCGAACGGATCTTCTCCTCCAGGAACTTCATCATGGAGGCCTCGTTCAGGACGGCCTTCGTCTCCTGGAAGAGGAACGACTTGTTGGCCGAGCCGCCGCCCTTCGCCATGAAGAGGAACTTGTAGGCGCCGCCGTCGGTGGCGTACAGCTCGATCTGGGCCGGGAGGTTCGAGCCGGTGTTCTTCTCCTCCCACATGGTGAGCGGAGCCATCTGCGAGTAGCGCAGATTGAGCTTGGTGTACGCGTCGAAGATGCCGCGCGAGAGCGCCTCTTCGTCACCACCCGAAGTCAGCACGTTCTGCCCGCGCTTGCCCATGACGATCGCGGTGCCGGTGTCCTGGCACATGGGGAGAACACCCGCGGCGGCGATGTTGGCGTTCTTCAGCAGGTCGAGCGCCACGAACTTGTCGTTGGACGACGCCTCGGGGTCGTCGACGATCCGTCGCAGCTGTGCCAGGTGAGCGGGGCGCAGGTAGTGCGAGATGTCGTGCATCGCCTCGGCGGCCAGGGTGCGCAGTGCCTCCGGCTCGACCTTGAGGAACGTACGGCCGTCGGCCTCGAAGGTCGAGACGCCCTCGGCGGTCACCAGCCGGTACGGCGTGGTGTCCTCTCCCAGAGGGAGCAGATCGGAGTACGCAAACTCTGGCATTACGGCCATTCCTCACTCGGCGACAGCGGCTGGCCTCCCTTGGACAGCGCATCCACCAGGGTAGAACGCCGCAAGGGTGCCGAAGCTGTGAGGTAAGGCTCAGTCGAACGCGCGCGGCCGCCCGCAGTGCGGCGGTCGCGACTCCCTGATCGGCCCGCCGCGTATCCCGGGGCCGCCCTTTCGGATCCTGTCGGGCCCACGGGGTCCGGCGCGTACATCTGCGGCGTCACCCGGCGGCGGGCCGTTCCCTGATCCGGCCTGATCGGACGGAGAGACTCCAGGGCGTGTTTCGAAAGTCCCGCCTGCCGAGCGACGCCTGACACGCACGCAGACGCTGCTTTCGAAACACGCCCTGGTCGCGATCTATCGCGTTTGGGTACGCTTGGCCGGTGGACCTCGAAAAGCACCCCCAGCAGCCCGCCGCCCCGGCGGAAACCGCGCCCGCGGGCATCCGTGCCTCCGACGCGGACCGCGACCGGATCGCGGACATCCTGCGCGATGCCATGGCCGAGGGGCGGCTGACCGCCGAGGAGCATGCCGAGCGGGTTGACGCCGTCTACCGGGCCAAGACCGTCGGTGAACTCGAACCGCTGGTACGGGATCTGCCGTCCCCCGGCGGGAGCGCCCTGCCTTCGTCCGCCGCTCCGTACACGTACGGCCCCGAGGCCCCCACCGGCCCGGCCGACAACATGGTGGCGATCTTCAGCAGTTCCACCCGCAAGGGCCGTTGGCGCGTCGGCGGCCGTACGAACGCGTTCTCGCTCTTCGGCAGCGTGGAGATCGATCTGACCGAGGCGCTTTTCGGCCAGAGACTCACCGTCATCAACGCGACATCCATCTTCGGAAGTGTCGAGATCAAGGTCCCGGAGAACATCTCGCTGCGCGGCAGCGGGACGGGCGTCTTCGGTAATTTCGAAGTGGTCACACTGGAATCCGCGGACCCTGAAGCACCAGTGGTCGTCGTCAACGGCTATTCGGTCTTCGGTAACGTCGAGGCGAAGCCGAAGCGCGGGAAACTGATTGCGGATCTCCACAGCAAGCTGCGCAAACACCTCGGCCACTGAACCACGGCAAGCCGCGCCGGTCCGCACCGTGTCCAATCAGGCCAATTTTCCGATCGACCACAATTTCGCTGCCCGGAACTCGGTGCCACTCAGTGCATAGGCGCACGCACAGCGGGTAGGGACTGCTGCATCGTCTCTCGCTCGCGAAGCCGTCGTCAGGAGTAGACCGTGCTGCAACTGCCGCATCAGCCCCTGCAGGTCGCCGCCGTCCCCACCCAGCGCACCCCTGCTCGGGAGGGCGAGGCCGGCCCCTGGCACTCGGAGGCGGTGTGCCGCCGGGACGAAGCCGGGCTGTTCTTCGCCCCGTCGAAGGAGCCGACTGCTGCCCGACTGTCACGAGAGGAGTCCGCGAAGCGGGTCTGTGCGCGCTGTCCGGTGATGATCGAGTGCCGGGAACACGCCTTGGTGCAGCCCGAACCGTACGGAGTGTGGGGCGGCCTCACCGCCGCCGAACGCCGTGTGGTGCTCGCCCGCCGCAGGCGGCGCGAGATGGAGCTCAAGGCCGCTGCCTCGGCCGGCCACATCGCCGCAGCCGGCTGACCGGAGCGGACCTGACCGGAGCGAAGGGGATCTCGCGGGACGCGACGAGCGGCTCGACGGGACGGGGTGCATCGGCTCCCCGGACGCGACGAGCCACCCCCGCTCGCCGTCGACGCGGAGAGGCGCCCCCACCGCACATGGGGGCGCCTCCTCACGTTCTCTCGGCCGGTCGGTCTTACTTCGCGCGGTCGAAGTCGATCGCGCTGTAGGCGCGCAGCTTCGACAGCCGGTGGGTCGAGTCGATCTTCCGGATCGTGCCGGACTTGGACCGCATCACGATCGACTCGGTGGTCGCCGTCTCGCTGCGGTACCGCACGCCGCGCATCAGCTCACCGTCCGTGATGCCGGTCGCGACGAAGAATACGTTGTCGCCGCTGACCAGGTCGTCCGTGGACAGCACCCGGTCCAGGTCGTGCCCGGCGTCCAGCGCGCGCTGCCGCTCGGCCTCGTCCTTCGGCCAGAGCTTGCCCTGGATGACACCGCCGAGGCACTTTATGGCGCACGCCGAGATGATGCCCTCGGGGGTGCCGCCGATGCCCATCAGCAGATCGACGCCGGTGCCCTCGCGGGCGGCCATGATCGAGCCGGCGACATCGCCGTCGGTGATGAACTTGATGCGGGCGCCGGTCTCCCGGATCTCCTTGACGATGCCCTCGTGGCGAGGGCGGTCCAGGACGACGACGGTGACGTCCTCGGGGGCGGAGTTCTTCGCCTTCGCGACCCGGCGGATGTTCACCGAGACGGGCGCATTGATGTCGACGAAGTCGGCGGCCTCGGGGCCGGTGACCAGCTTGTCCATGTAGAAGACCGCGGACGGGTCGAACATGGCGCCGCGGTCGGCGGCGGCCAGCACGGCGATCGCGTTCGGCATGCCCTTGGCATTCAGGGTCGTACCGTCGATCGGGTCCACGGCGATGTCGACCTCGGGGCCGGTGCCGTCACCGACCCGCTCGCCGTTGAACAGCATGGGGGCTTCGTCCTTCTCGCCCTCACCGATGACGACGACGCCGTTCATCGAGACGGTCGAGACGAGGGTGCGCATGGCCTTCACGGCGGCGCCGTCGGCGCCGATCTTGTCGCCGCGGCCGACCCAGCGCCCGGCGGCCATGGCAGCGGCCTCGGTGACCCGGACCAACTCCAGGGCCAGGTTGCGGTCGGGGGCCTCCGGGGAGACCTCTAGCTGGGACGGCAGATGATGCTCGGACATCGGAGCGCACCTTTCTGTACGACGACGACCGGAAGAGAGTGCTCTGAACTCTATCGCCAGGTCGATAAAATGAGCAGACCGGGTCACTTATGAGCGGCAGGACGGGGTGGGTGCGGCGTCGTCCTGCCCCTCGGCCGGCACCGCCGGGTGTGATGCGACCATGGACCCGTGGCAAGCAAGCGAGGCAAGCAGACGGCGCGGGACATGATCCTGTCGATGGCGGTGATCTCCGCCGTCGCGGGGGTCGTTTACATTTTCGTCCCGCACGACGACAAGGCCAACCCGATCAAGGCGGTCGACTACCGCGTGGAGCTGGTGACGGCCAGGCGCGCGGCCCCGTACCCGGTGGCTGCTCCGGCCGGTCTGTCCAAGGACTGGAAGCCGACCTCGGTCAGCTACGACCGCGAGGCGGGCAACGGCTGGCACCTGGGCTTCCTCGACCCGGACGGCAAGTACGTCGCGGTGGAGCAGTCGACGTCCCCGGCGAAGAAGTACGTGTCCGAGGTCAGTCAGGACGCACGGAACACCGGGCGCACGCAGCAGGTCGCCGGTGAGACGTGGCAGCACTGGGAGGGCCCGAAGTACGACGCCTTGGTGCGCCACGACAAGGGTGCGACCACGGTCGTCACCGGCTCGGCGTCGACGGAGCGGCTGGCGGAGATGGCCGCCGCGCTCAGGACGTCCTGAGCCGCAAGCCGGTCGGTCTTACGGAGAGGGGCCCCGGAGCGTGCGCTCCGGGGCCCCTCTCCGTACGGCTGGAATGGCTCAGACGGTCGTGATGACCTCGTCGTAGGCGAGACGCGGCAGACGCGGGAACCAGGCGTCCTCGCCCGGCTTGCCGATGTTGACGACCATCAGCAGGCTGTGGTCGCCGTCCAGGAACTCCTTCTCGATGCCCGCGGCGTCGAAGCCGGTCATCGGGCCGGCGGCCAGGCCGGCGGCGCGGACGCCGACGATGAAGTACGCGGCCTGCAGGGCGGCGTTCAGCGCGGCGGACGACTCGCGGACCGGGCGCTCGGAGAAGAACGCGTCCTTGGCCTGCGGGAAGTGCGGCATCAGGGCCGGGAGCTCCTCGTGGAACTCGTTGTCGGCGGCCAGGATCGCGATCAGCGGAGCGGTGGAGGTCTTCGGCTGGTTGCCCTCGGCCATGTGCTTCACGAGGCGCGCGCGGGCGTCGTCGGAGCGGACCAGGACGACGCGCAGCGGCGACTGGTTGAAGGCGGTCGGGCCGTACTTGACCAGATCGTAGATCGCCTGGACCTGCTCGTCGGAGACCGGCTCGTCGGTGAAGGTGTTGGCGGTGCGGGCCTCGCGGAAGAGGAGGTCCTGGGCGGCGGGGTCAAGAACGAGGGACATCTTGCGGAATACCTTCCGGACGAATACGGGTCGAGCGACATGGCGACCGTAAGCGATAGGTAGGTTAACGTTCAACTAAAACCGGACCGGAGTGAGCCACTCCACAAACCTGTGAGAAGTGCGCCAGGCCGCCCCGGCTTCTGACGAGGCGCACAACCACCGGGCGCGCCGGCCCTATTCCGGGCCAGGGCTCAGCCTGCGTCGCCCTGCCTGTCCGGCTGCTCATTCCCGGGCTGGGCGAGCGCCTCGTCCAGCCGGGCCCGGGCGCCCTGAAGCCAGTGCCGGCACACCTTGGCCAGCTCCTCGCCGCGCTCCCACAGCGCGAGCGACTCCTCCAGCGTCGTGCCGCCCGCCTCCAGGCGCCGCACGACCTCGATCAGCTCGTCGCGCGCCTGCTCGTACCCGAGCGTGTCCGTGGCGGCAGGTGCCTTTGTCGCGTCGTCCGTCATGTGATCCACCCTATGTGTGAGGTACGACAACCAGGTCCGAGCCGAAACGGCGGGGCGGCGCGTCCGTCACTCGGCCACCCGCACGGTGAACTCGCCCTCCGACACCCGCGCCCGCAGCTCGTCGCCCGGCGCCCCGGCGTCCGCGGGGGAGCGGACCACATGACCGTCCGGCCGCTGCAGCACCGCGTACCCGCGCTCAAGCGTCGCCGCGGGCGACAGCGCGACCACCCGTGCCCGGGTGTGGGCGAGCTCCGAGTCCGCCCGGTCCAGCAGATGGCCCAGCACCCGGCGGCTCCGCCCGATGAGCGCGTCGACCTCCGCCGCACGCTCGTCCACCATCCGCTGCGGCTGCTGCATGGAGGGCCGGCCCAGCGCATGGGCCAGTCCCCGCTCCTCCCGGTCAAGCAGCCCTCGCACGGTCCGCAGGGCCCGGTCCCGCAGCTGCTGCACCCGGTCCAGCTCCTCGCCCACGTCCGGCACGACCTTCTTCGCCGCGTCCGTCGGCGTGGACGCCCGCAGATCCGCGACCAGGTCAAGCAGCGGGGAGTCCGGCTCGTGCCCGATCGCGGACACCACCGGCTTGCGGCACTCGGCGACCGTACGGATGAGCTGCTCGTCCGAGAACGGCAGCAGGTCCTCCACACTGCCGCCGCCGCGCGCCACGATGATCACATCGACACCGGGCAGGTCGTCCAGCTCCTTCACCGCCTGGACCACCTGGTTCACCGCGTGCACGCCCTGCACCGCGGTGTTGCGCACCTCGAACCGGACCGCGGGCCAGCGCCGCCGCGCGTTCTCCAGCACGTCGCGCTCGGCCGCCGACGCCCGACCGCAGACCAGACCGATCAGCTGCGGCAGGAACGGCAGCGGTTTCTTCCGGTCCAGGGCGAAGAGTCCCTCCGCGGCCAGGGACTTCTTCAGCCGCTCCAGCCGGACCAGCAGTTCGCCGATGCCGACCGGCCGTATCTCGGTGGCCCGCAGGGACAGCTGGCCGCGGGGTGCGTACCACTCGGGCTTGGCGAGGATGACGACCCGCGCACCCTCCGTCACCACATCCGCGATCCGGTCGAAGACCTGACGAAAGCAGGTCACGCTCACGGAGATGTCGTGCGACGGGTCGCGCAGGGTCAGGAACACCACCCCGGCACCCGGCCGTCGCGACAACTGCGTGATCTGCCCCTCGACCCAGACGGCGCCGAGCCGGTCGATCCATCCCCCGATCAGCCGTGACACCTCGCCGACGGGCAGCGGAGCTTCCGCGGACGTATTGAGAGCCATGCGAGCGAGCGTATCCGCCACCACGGACAACGAGGCAGCCCCACGACACGCGAGAGGAGTGCGGGGAGGCCGTCATACAGCCGGGCGCCGCCCGAACTGCAACGCCAGCACCACCAGCCCCACCGCCAGCCAGAAGACCCCCACCACCTGAGCGCTTGCCGTCGCCTCCGCGATCACCGCGACCAGCACCCCCGCACCCACCACCGGCACCAGCACGTGCCGCCACCAGCTGGGCGGCCCATTCATCCAGCGTACGGCGAACCAGCCGATCACCGACGCGTGCAGCAGGACGAACGCCGTCAGCGCCCCGATGTCGACCACCGAGACCAGACGGTCGAGGCCGTCGGCGCGCCGGGCCGCCCACACCGCCGCCACCAGCGTCACGCCCGCGGCGATCAGGATCGCGGTCCGCGGCACCCCGGACCGCGGGTCGACCCGGGCCAGCAGCGTGGGCAGCCGCCGCTCCCTGGCCATCGCGAACAGCAGCCGCCCCGCCGCCGCCTGCCCGGCCAGCGCCGCGAACGCCGCCCCGATCGCCTTGCTGACCGCCACCAGGTCGTGAAGCCAGGTGCCGACGGCGAAGTCCACCGTGTCGTAGAAGGCGGACCCCTGCCTCGCCGGAGCGGCGGCCAGCTCCGCCGACGTCATCGGTTCCAGCAGGGCCGCCAGATAGCCCTGCGCCACGAACAGCGCCCCCGCGAGCACCAGACAGAACAGCACCGCCCGCGCCACTTTCTCCGAGCCGCCGGTGGCCTCCTCCGCGAACGAGGCGATGGCGTCGAAGCCCAGGTACGAGAGCACGGCCACCGATACCGCGCCCAGCACCGCCGTCGTCGAAAAGCCGGAGTCCCCGGTGAGCGGCGTCCACCAGCCGCGTTGCGCCCCGTCCCGCACGAGAACGACCACCGCCGACACCAGGAACAACGCCAGCACCACGATCTCCATCGCGAGCACCGCGAAGCCGACCCGGGCGGCAGCCCGCACCCCCCACAGGTTGAGCAGCGTGGTGACGACCACCGCGAGCGCCGTCCAGACCCACCGTGACACCGACGGCACCAGTGCGTTCATCGCGATCCCGGAGAAGAGATAGGCGACCGCCGGGATCAGCAGATAGTCCAGCATCGCCATCCACCCGGCGATGAACCCGGGCCCTTCCCCGAGCCCCTTGCGCGCGTACGCGAAGACCGAACCGGCCAGCGGCACGACCCGCACCATCTGGGCGTAGCTGAAGGCGGTGAACGCCATGACGACGGTCGCCACGACGTACACGAGCGCGACCGCACCGCCCGATTTCGCGTCGAGCGTGCCGAAGATCCCGACGGGCGCCATGGGCGCGATGAACAGCAGCCCGTACACCACCAGATCCCGGAACCCGAGCGTCCGGTGCAGTCCCGCCCGGTCCGTGCTACTGCCGGCCATGAGCCCTCCGTAGATCGCGCGGACACGGTCGCGTACGGGGCGTACGGGGCGTACGTCGCGTATGGGTAAGTCTCCCGACCCAGCTGATCCCGCGCCTGTTCGGCACGGCCTTACGATGGGACGCATGACTGCTACGCCCAGCCCGTCACCCGCCACCGACCCGAGTGCGGGCGCCACGCGCCGCGTCCTGCTCGCCGCGCCCCGTGGCTACTGCGCGGGCGTGGACCGTGCCGTGATCGCCGTCGAGAAGGCCCTGGAGCAGTACGGGGCCCCGATCTACGTCCGCCACGAGATCGTGCACAACAAGTACGTCGTGCAGACGCTGGAGAAAAAGGGCGCGATCTTCGTCGACGTCACCGCGGAGGTCCCCGAGGGCTCCATCGTGATGTTCTCCGCGCACGGCGTCGCACCGACCGTCCACGCCGAGGCCGCCGAGCGGGGGCTCGCCACGATCGACGCGACGTGCCCGCTGGTCACCAAGGTCCACAAGGAAGCGGTCCGGTTCGCCAAGGAGGACTACGACATCCTCCTGATCGGCCACGAGGGCCACGAGGAAGTCATCGGCACGAGTGGCGAGGCGCCCGACCACATCACCCTGGTCGACGGCCCCGAGGACGTCGCCCATGTCTCCGTGCGCGACGAGTCGAAGGTCGTCTGGCTCTCCCAGACCACGCTCTCGGTCGACGAGACGATGGAGACGGTGGACGCGCTGAAGGAGAAATTCCCCCAGCTCCTCTCGCCGCCGAGCGACGACATCTGCTACGCCACGCAGAACCGCCAGATCGCGGTGAAGAAGCTGGCCGAGGACGCCGAGCTGGTCATCGTCGTCGGCTCCAAGAACTCCTCGAACTCGATCCGCATGGTCGAGGTCGCCCTCGACGCGGGTGCCCCCGCCGCCCATCTGGTGGACTTCGCGCACGAGATCGACGAGGCCTGGCTGGAGGGCGTCACCACGGTCGGCCTCACCTCCGGCGCCTCCGTCCCCGACGTGCTGGTTGACGGCGTCCTGGAGTGGCTGGCCGAGCGTGGCTACGCAGACGTGGAGACGGTGAAGACGGCCGAGGAGTCGATCACCTTCTCGCTGCCCAAGGAGCTCCGCCGGGACCTGCGCGCAGAGGCCGAAGCACTCTCCGCGAAGTAACGGCTTCCCCCGCGACAGGGAGTGGGCTCTCGATCGCGGGGGAGACCGTAGGAGGCCCCGGGGACGCGGGTCCGTGCCCCGGGAAGTGGGGCGCGGCGCGGCGCGGGCCCGTACCGTGGGTCGCATGCAGATCTTCGGCGTGGACATCGGCGGATCCGGGATCAAGGGTGCTCCCGTGGACCTGGACCGCGGAGACCTGGCGCAGGAGCGCCACAAAGTACTGACACCGCAGCCGGCCACGCCCGAGGACGTGGCCGACAGCGTGGCCGAGGTGGTCGGCCACTTCGGCTGGTCGGGACCGGTCGGCATCACCTTCCCGGGCGTTGTCACCGGCGGTGTCACCCGCACAGCGGCCAATGTCGACAAGGGCTGGATCGACACCGACGCCCGCACCCTCCTCAGCAACAAGCTGAGCCTTCCGGTGACCGTCCTCAACGACGCCGACGCGGCGGGAATCGCCGAGATGGCGTTCGGCGCCGGGCGCGGCCGCAAGGGGACCGTGATCATGCTGACGTTCGGTACGGGGATCGGCAGCGCTGTCTTCATCGACGGGCAGCTCGTGCCCAACACCGAACTCGGCCATCTGGAGCTGAACGGACACGACGCCGAGAAGCACGCCTCCACGAAGGCCAAGGAGGACGAGGACCTGAGCTGGCACCACTGGGCGCACCGGGTGCAGAGGTACCTGACCCACGTGGAGATGCTGTTCTCGCCCGAGCTCTTCATCATCGGCGGCGGAGTCAGCCGCAAGGCGGACAGGTTCCTGCCGCTGATCGACCACGTCCGGGCCGAGATGATCCCCGCGGAGCTGCAGAACAACGCGGGCATCGTCGGCGCGGCCATGGCCGCGGCAGACAGCTAACCCTTCGGACGCCGGGTCCGCGCCGCCCGCGCGGCCAGCAGCATCCGCCGCCGGCGCTGCCGCATCAGCCGGACCTTGCGCACGGTGGCGATGAGCCCCGCGACGAGCGTGCCGCCGTACAGCCAGCCGGCATGGACGGCGAGCGCGGTGACGACCGCCATCGCCTGCCCGCCGAAGCCGCCCGTGCCGCCGGAGATCGGAATCACACCGAGGGCGAACGCGATCGGCACGCTGATCGGTGCGGTCACCAGGTCGGCCGGCCGTACCCACAGTGCGGTCAGCGCGCTGACCGGCAGGAACAGCACCCCGTACACCACCGGTGAACCGTCGAACAGCAGCCAGTCGAGGCACGCCAGCGAGAACATGGCGGCGGCGGCGAACAAGGCGGCACCGATGCCGGTGAGCCGAGGACTGGGCAGCCGGCGCAGCGCGAGCACGGCGGGCGGCACCGGGCGTGCCCGCGGGCCGGGCGAGCCCACAGCCCGATAGACGGTGTCGGCCTCGTCGAGGGTGCCCTGCGGGAACTGCTGCGACGACTGCCGGTGCCGAGGGGGACGTGTTCTGGGCTGCTCCACCGGGACAACGTAGGTCGCGAAGCGGGAGGACAGACGCGTGGGACACGCCCTTTGGGTGACCTTGGCGATGAGTTCGATGCCACATGGCCGAACGGGAACCGGATCGCCCTCGCGCCAGACCTGTGACTACCCGCTTGCCCCCGCCCGTAAACTGGAGAATCGGCCCATCCATCCTTACTGCAGGAAGTCGCCAACGTGTCGCTCACGATCGGAATCGTCGGTCTGCCGAATGTCGGCAAGTCGACCCTGTTCAACGCCCTGACCAAGAACGACGTGCTGGCGGCCAACTACCCGTTCGCCACGATCGAGCCGAACGTCGGCGTGGTCGGCGTCCCCGACGCGCGTCTGAACAAGCTCGCGGAGATCTTCAACTCCCAGAAGCTGCTCCCGGCCACCGTCGACTTCGTGGACATCGCCGGCATCGTGCGCGGCGCGAGCGAGGGCGAGGGCCTCGGTAATAAGTTCCTCGCGAACATCCGCGAGTCCGACGCGATCTGCCAGGTCATCCGTGCCTTCAAGGACGAGAACGTCGTCCACGTCGACGGCAAGGTCTCGCCCAAGGACGACATCGAGACGATCCACACCGAGCTGATCCTCGCCGACCTCCAGTCCGTCGAGAAGGCCGTCCCGCGCCTCACCAAGGAGTCCCGCCTCCAGAAGGAGAAGGTCGCGGTCCTCGCCGCGGTCGAGGAGGCCCAGAAGATCCTGGAGTCCGGCCAGACCCTCTTCCACGCGGGCATCACGGCAGGCACCGAGAAGGGCAAGCTCCTCCACGAGCTGCACCTCCTCACCACCAAGCCCTTCCTCTACGTCTTCAACGTCGACGAGGACGAGCTGGTCGACGAGGACTTCAAGAACGATCAGCGCGCCCTGGTCGCCCCCGCCGAGGCGATCTTCCTCAACGCCAAGATCGAGTCCGAGCTCATCGAACTCGACGACGACGAGGCCCTCGAACTCCTCCAGTCCATGGGCCAGGACGAGCCCGGCCTGGCCACCCTCGGCCGCGTCGGCTTCGACACCCTGGGCCTCCAGACCTACCTCACGGCAGGTCCGAAGGAAGCCCGCGCCTGGACGATCAAGAAGGGGGCCACGGCCCCCGAGGCGGCCGGTGTCATCCACACCGACTTCCAGAAGGGCTTCATCAAGGCGGAGATCATCTCCTTCGAGGACCTGGTCGAGACGGGCTCGGTCGCCGAAGCCCGCGCGAAGGGCAAGGCCCGCATGGAGGGCAAGGAGTACGTGATGCAGGACGGCGACGTGGTGGAGTTCCGCTTCAATGTGTAGCGCCTGATTCCTTGATCGCCGGAAGTGGCTGGTCGGGGTAGGAAACCCCAGGTCAGGGGCCAGATCTTCGGGTCTGGCCCTTCCTGTTTTCTCCTGCGGATTCGGGCCGTTTCCGGGTCGTGTGCTGACTTGGTGCTGACCCTCTGGCAGGGTGTCGGCCGGGGATCACGGGAGGTCAGACGGTGCGGATGACGGGGGCGGGCTTGATGTCCTGGGCGTCGATGAGGGTGCGGACGTCGTCCGGGTCGGAGGTCCAGATGATGGCGCCGAGGGTGGCGGCCATGACGACGACGGTGGCGTCGACGACGTCGGCAGTGCCTGCCTTGCCGCACAGGATGCCCGCAGCCTTGGCGGTCTCCAGGCCCACGGGCGCGACATCGCATCCGGCGAGGAACTTGCCGAGCCGGACCTGGCGCCGGGCGTCCCGCCACGCTTGGCTCACGACGACAGAGGGGACGTGGATGTCCCGGCCGTCCTCCAGAGCCAGATGGTGGCGGGCCCACATGTGCCGGTCGCCGTTGTCGATGGCGATGAGCGCACCGGCGTCGTACAGGTAGGGGATGTTCACGCGGCCGAGGCCCTCGAGCTGCTGAGGTACTCGGCGTCGGCGTCGGCCATCTCGGAGCGGGCGGCGGCGAGCTCTTCGGGGGTGAAGCCTCCGTGCTCCGCCTGCCACTCCTGGACCACGGCCCGTCCGGCTCGCAGCCGCAACTCTCGCTCAGCTGCTCCGGCGACGAGCCGGGACAGCGGGATGCCTTCTTCCTCGGCGGCGCCCGCCAGGGCCGCGACCAAGGATTCATCGAGGGTGATCGTCACCTTCTTGGTAGCCATACCAACACCATACCCCTGTATGGCGTCGATGTGGGGCGGGTTTCGAGGGGGCCTGGCCGACGCCGAGCAGGTGGCGGGCTTCGGCGAAGGTCACCTCGATCGACCAGCGCCATGCAACCGGGTCCCCTTGAGGGCGGGGCGGCCGCGCTTTCCGGTGCGGGGTGGGGCGAGGTCGTAGAGGACGGCGGTGGCCGACAGGCGGGTGGTGAAGGTGACGTTGCGGGGCAGATCGCGCAGGGATTTGCCGTGGTAAGCGGCGTCCGCGACGACGTGCAGGCGCCGGCCGTGGTGGCAGGCAGCCAGGAAGCGGAGCATCGAGGCGGCGATGTCGACCTTGGACTTCTTCTGTTTCGGGCGCCACGGCCGGGCCATCACCGGCAGGCACACCGGCCGCTCCAGCATGGGCAGTTCGACGACCAGGCCGACCACGACGAAGCAGGTCCCGCGCCCGACCGGCTTGGGCCCCGTCGCGGCGCCGTCGCGCTGCCAGGCCGCACCGAATACCTTCTTCCCGCGCCGCTTGAACAGTGTGTCGTCCACCGCCACCGTCAGCACCGCGCCCTCGGGCAGCAGCCGGCGCACGATCAGGTGGGACAGGGAGATGCCCAGGATGTCAGGGTTCCAGCGGGCCCGGGAGAAGAACGCGTGCGCCCGGTCATGCGACCAGAGCCGCGTCAAGCCGGCGCCGCTGAGCATCCCGGTCACCGTCCCCCTGCCGGTCTGCGCGGTCAGCCCGGTGACCAGCGCGACGAACGTACGGAACGTCGGCGTCGTGAAGCTGCCCCCGACCAACTCCAGGACAGCGAGCAGCGAAGTGGGTACGGTCGGATCCGGAAGCATCGGCGGGTCCCTCCTCGGAGGTGGCGTAAGCACCGCCGATGCTTCTCTGCTGTCTCCGGCCCGCGGGCCCAGACGCCCCCACATCACCCCACCGAGCGACCCACACGACGATCAGCGAAAACGTCGAAAGTCGAGGGGTTCGGGTGTGTCAATTTAACGGCCATGTCTCACATGCGGTGGTAACGGAAAGTCATTGCTGATGTGCCTGGTCCGAGCTTCAAGGGGAGCAGTCGCAGACGCGCCATCGAGCAGGACCAGCACGGTGCCGACGGTCGGTCGTTCGCGCGGGAGCGGTGCCCGCTGTCACTACGATGGTCAGGGAAGCCGGGGTGTCCCCCGGTGGCACGAAGCGGGGCGTGGACGTGAAAAGGGGACGGGGCATGGCGATCTCGGCACGGGAGCGGCTGGCGCGACTGCTCGGTGGCTCGGACCCGGGCGGCTCGTTCGCCGCCCGGATGAACGCGCCGGCCGACGCGCTCCGGCTGGACGTGGAGGGTGTTGGGCCGGTGGCGCTTCCGCTGCGCGCGCCGCGTACGAAGAAGCTGATCGAGGTGGCGCGGCCGGCGAAGTTCGGGCGTGGTGAGGAGACGTTGAGCGACCCCGGTGTCCGCGACACCTGGGAGATCGCTCCGGACCGGTTCGAGCTGGGCGGGACAGGGTGGGTGCCGATGCTGGACGCCGCCCTGGAGTACTTCCGTGACGAGCTCGGGCTGTCGGCGAAGACCCGGCTGCGGGCAGAGCCGCACGCGCTCCTCGTGTACGGCAAGGGCCAGTTCTTCCTCCCCCACCAGGACTCCGAGAAGGACGACGCGATGGTGGGCACGCTGGTGGTGTCGCTGCCTTCGGCGCACACCGGCGGCGAATTGGTGGTGGAGCACGGCGGTGAGAGCAGGGTCTACCAGGCGTCGAAGGAGCGGCTGACCTTCGTCGCCTTCTACGCCGACTGCCGGCACGAGGTCAAGCCGGTGAAGTCGGGCTATCGGGTGACCCTCACCTTCAATCTGCTCGCCGAAGCCGAGGACGAGGACGCGTCCGGGGACGTCGGCCCGGTCGCCGACCTCGCGGATTGCCTGACCGAACACTTCGCCGAGCCGGCCCTCCCGCGCTGGGGAGGCCGGGAACTGCCTCCGCCCAACCGGCTGGTCTACCTGCTCGACCACGAGTACACCCAGCGCGGACTGTCCTGGAGCCGCCTCAAGGGTGCGGACGCCGAGCGCGCCGCGCTGCTGCGTGCCGCCGCGGCGCGGGCCGGCTGCGAGGCGGTGCTCGCGCTTGCCGAGGTGAAGGAAACCTGGGACGCCTACCCGCCCGGCGGCGGTGACCCGTGGGACCGCGACTACTACGACGACTCCTATGACGAGGAGGACGAGGAGGACCTGGCCCCCGGCACCGGGAGCGGCGCCCACGACGACTATGCGGACTACGAGCTCAACGACCTGATCGACGACGAGATCACTCTCGGCTGGTGGACCCGGCCGGGCGGCGGGGGCGGCGAGGCGATCTGTCTGCCCGTCTCCTACGAGGAGCGGTGTGCCTCCACGCCGAACAAGAACCTGGAGCCCTTCCGGTCGGAGTACGAGGGCTACATGGGTAACTACGGCAACACCCTTGACCGTTGGTACCGACGTTCCGCGGTCCTGCTGTGGCCGCGCGAGCGGGCGTTCGCGGCCCGGGCCGAGGCCGGATCCGAAGGCGCGCTGGCCGAGCTGCGCGACCGGATCGCGGCTGGGGAGCTGGACAGGGTCCGGGCCGATGCGGCCTCGCTGGCGTCGTTCTGGCCGCAGACCGCGCCGCGGGCCGAAGCGCTGGGTACGGCCCTTGAGGTCGCGGCCGGCCTGGGCGTGCCCGGGACGGCGGCGATGCTGCTGGAGCCGTTTCGCGCGGAGGCGCTCACTCCGGACCACGCGGATGCGCTGGCCGCGGTGGCCGGGGCGTACGGCAGAAAGTGGACACGCGAACTCGTCGGGGGATGGTTCCCCGCACAGCGCGTCTGGCGCGTGTCCGGGGCCGACCGTGGAGAGTGGGTGCAGGGCTTGCCCCAGCTGTGCGACGCACTGCGCGCCGCTGGGGACTCGTACACGGCGCGGCTGTTCGCGGACGCTGCCTGGCGCTGGCTGGAGGAAGAGCTGGGCCCGTGGTGCGCCCGGGCGCGGGCCGAGGAGCGCGGGCCGCGCCTGGCCGAACTCGGCCTGCCCTTGGCGCGCGTCTGGCAGGCGGCCGAGGACGAGCGGCGGGCCGCGATTGCGCAGGCGCTGCGCGGATACCCGGACACCGTCCTGGAGTGCGTGGTCCCGGCCCTGCGCGCGGCGGCGAAGCTGCCGGCACAAGTGCGCGGGGCGGCGGGGGTCGCGTTGCTCGCGCGGGACTGCGTCGGGCGTCTCGAGGCGTTCCTCGCCACCCCGCAGCGCGCCGAGGGCGACTGGTCGATCACCTGGGCGGGCCGTGGGCCCGTCGCCGGGAGAGGGCGGACGCACGCGGGCGGGTGCGAGCTGTGCGACACGTTGGCCGCGTTCCTCGCTTCCTCCACCGAGCGGGTTCGGGAGTGGCCGCTGGCCAAGGACGGACGGCGGCACGTGCACAGTGCCATCGACCTGGCGGGCCTTCCGGTGAGCCACTCGACCCGGCGCCAGGGCCGCCCGTACACGCTTGTCCTGACCAAGACCGATGCACTGTTCACGCGCGAGCGGCAGACTCGGCGCACTGCGGGCACGGACCTGACCTGGCTGAAGGCGACCTGGGCGTAGGCCGGAAGGCAAAGGTGGGGAGGGCGCGAGCACGCAGGCGTCTGCCGGCGGATCCGCCATGTATTTCCAGGCAGGTGGAGGACCAGCCAGTCCGCACACAGTCCGCAGGACGCTCGTAAACGTCCGTCGGAGGCCAACGCAACCAAACGGCGAAACCGCAGGTCAGCGCCCTGGTTTGGACTCCGCCGCAGGTCAGGCTCGGCCCTCAGGCATTCCGCTTCAACGTGTGACCGCATACCCGGAGGCGGGCTGACCTGCGACGATGTAGGTCAGCCCGCTTCGCTGTCCGCAGCAGTCCGCAGAACTCCAACGTGCAGCGCAACGCTGCGGCAACTTGGCCGTCAGTCACCGCAGCCTACCGAGATGATCAGTGCGTAGGGGAGTCATTCTCAGACGTGCGGATCGTGAGCGGCGGCCAGGGTGGCGGAGGCGGAGAGTACTCGCCAAAAGCTGGCTACAGCCGCCTTGTCCAAGTGCTCAATCACCCCACGGAGGCGCTCCTCCCAGTCGAGGTGGAACTCGTACGCGAGCAGGTGTCCCTCTCGGTGGGTGGCCGGCTGATGCCGAGCAGAGCGTCCAACGCGGCTGCCGGGAAGACTAGTTGATCGATTCCAAGGGGTTTAGTGGTCGTAGGCGGTCAGTGCGCGCAGGACCGGCCGGCCGGTGTGGTCGTTGTGCCAGATGGCGGCGGTGAGTGCGAGGATGCGTTGCAGGACGCGGACCGCCACGCCTGCGGGTGTGCGACCGCGGTGGCGTTCGAGGTCGAGCTGGCCCTTGAAGGTCTCGTTGATCGATTCGATGACTTGCCGCAGCGGCTTGAACAGCTGTGATCCGGCCCGTTCGGCTTCACCTTTACGGGCCGGCCGCAGCAGCCGGATGTCCAGCTCGGCCAGCTGCTGCTCGAACTCGCGGCCGAAGTAGTTCTTGTCGCCGATCAGTGTCTGGCCCGGGCGGCCGGCGGTGAGCTGGGGTTCGACGGCGAGCAGGTCCAGCAGGGTCTCGCGTTCGTCTGCCTTGGCGCCGGTCAGGGCGAAGGCGACGGGCAGGCCGCGCAGGGTGCACACCAGGTGCAGCCGCAGTCCCCAGAAGAACCGGCTGTGGCTGGCGCAGTAGCCGTACTGGGCCCATCCGGCCAGGTCGGAGCGTTTGACGGTCTCGCGGGAGCGCCCGCACTCGACGGGCGTGGAGTCCACCACCCACACGTCGTCGGTCCACAACGTGGTGTCGACGGCCAGCGCGCGGGTGACGCGCCGGATGAGCTCGGCGGCCTTGCGCAGCCGCTTGTTGTAGCCGGGTTGCTGAGGCAGGTAGGGGAACAGGTGCCGCAGGTGGGCGCGGGCGTGCCGCAGCCACCGGGCCTCGGAGGTGAAGCCGAGCATGGCCTGCATCATCGCCAAAGTCACCAGCTCGGCGTCGCTGAGCTGCGGTGCAATGCCCACGGCCGGCCGCCACGGGGCAAACTGCGGCGAATCCTTCAACAGGTCGTCGGTCTTCACATAGAGTGCGGTCGCGAGGGAGTCCAACTCTGTCTTCACACACTGACGTTGGACTCCCTCCTCCTATGCGCGCAGGCGAGCCCTTGGAATCGATCATCCTAGCCTGGGCGGGCGGCGGCGGATGTCGGTGTGGAGAGGTGGAGGGGTGGGCGTGGGGCCGGGTGGGGAGTGGGGATGGCCGAGTCGGAGTCTACTCGGGGTGTTGTCCGCTCCCGCGCGGGCCGAATTGCTGGGGTTGGGGTCGGAGTTGACGCTCGGGTCCGGGGGTGTGCTGCTCACCGAGGGCGCCACGGATCGGCATCTGTACGTGATTCTCGGCGGGTTCGCCAAGGTCACCGCGACTGTGGAGAACGGGCAGGAGTCGCTGCTCGCCGTCCGGGTCGGGGGTGACAGTGTGGGAGAGATGGCCGCGCTCGACGGCGCGCCGCGGTCGGCTGGGGTGGTGGCCTGTGGGCCGTTGCGGGCGCGGGTGATCGGACCCGGGGCCCTGCACGGGCTCATGGTGCGGCGGCCCGAGGTGGCGATGGCGCTGACCCGAATCGTGGCCGACCGGCTGCGCTGGGCCAACCGGCGGCGGCTCGAGTTCCGGGGCTATCCGGTCAAGGTGCGCCTCGCCCGGCTTCTGGTGGAGCTCGCCGTGGCGTACGGGCGGCCCGAGTCGGGCGGTGGTCATGTGATCGGCTTCCAGCTCACCCAGCCCGAACTCGCCGCGCTCACCGGCGCCGCCGAGACCACCGTGCACAAGGGGTTGCGCGAGCTACGGGACGAGGGGCTGCTCGGCACCGGATACCGGACGACCACCGTGCACGACCTCGCCCGGCTCGCCCGGGTGGCCGAACTGGCCGAGCTCGTGGTGCCGCCCGCCCCGCGCCGGCCCCGGAGGTCAGCCGAGGAGCGGCCGTAGCAGCAGACAGAGCCCGGCGGTGGTTCCCATCACCGCGGTGCACACCACGGCGGCCGTCACACAGCGGTACTTCCGCAGGGCCACGTCGGAGAGGAAGCGGATCATCGCGCGCAGCTGCCGCTCGTCCTCGTCGGACGGCGTGGGTACGGGAGTGGTGGGCGGCGACGGGTCGGAGGCGGCGGCCAGCCGGACGAAGCTGTAGTCGTTGGGGCCGGTGGGCCGCCAGACGCGCGGCCGGAGCGCCAGCGCGAGCGAGGCCGCGCCGCCGAAGAGGCCGCAGGCGAAGAGGATCAGCAGCACCCCCGCCATCCAGCCGAGCGGGCCGCCGCGCCGCCAGCCGTCGAGCGCCGCCTCGCTCCACGCGCCTGCTGTCCCCACGAGCGCCGCCTGCACGGCGGAGAGGATGCCGGCCTTGGCGTCGGCGTGCTGGTGCGCCGTCTGCAGGACGGGCAGCATCGTGTGCGAGGTGGGGACGAGCGCACCCTCGGAGGGGGCGGGCGCCGCCGTGGGTGCAGTGGGTGGGGAGGATGTCACGGAACCTCCAACGCGGCTCGGATGGACTTCCATTGAGCCGCCGACGCGCCGGGCGGACCAGGCACTTCTACGGGATTGGGCGACTGCGCGAGATCCCATACTTCCACGGGGTGCGGGTGCCCGGTTCCGGTGTACGACTGGCAGGGCGACCGGTGCTCCACGGGGGTGGGCAACGGTCCGGGAGCAGCATGCCGCATCGCCTTGCACCTTCTAACTCTCCTGATTCGCAAGTGAGTTGGAGGTGCGGCATGCTGTCCTTCCCGATGTGACGGACGAGGAGGACGAGATGTCCGTAGGTGCGATGGGCGTGTTCGACAGGCGGCTTCTGCTCGCCATCGACGCGCGAGGATACGGCAGCGCGGACACCGCGCGACAGCGCGAGATTCAGACAGTATTGCCCCGGCTCCTCTCCGAGGCGGCCGAGGCGGCCGGGCTGGACCGCGCCTCCTGGGTACGGCAGCCTGCCGGAGACTCCGAGTTCGCCGTGCTCCCGGCCGGTTCCGACGAGCAGGCGCTCGTCGAACCGTTCATGCGCCGGCTGGACGCCGGGTTGCGCGCCCACAACCGCGACCGGGTGCCCGGCGCGCGGCTCGCGCTGCGCGCCGCCGTGCACTTCGGTCCGGCCTCCGAGGCCCCGAATGGCTTCGTGGGCCCCGGGCCTGTCGAGGTCTCCCGCATCCTGGAGAGCGACCACCTACACCGGGCCCTCGCCGAGGCCCCGGACGCCGGGCTCGCCGTCGCGCTGACCGCGCCGGTCTTCACGGAGCTCGTCGCCCAGGGGTACACCAACTTCCGGCCGGAGGAGTTCCGCGAGGTCGTCGTTGAGAAAAAGGAGTACCGGGGCCGAGCCTGGCTGTGGGTGCCGGGGTACGACGTCCACGCTCTGGACCTCGGCGATGTCAACTCCAGTTCCGGCGCGGACTCCGGCTCCGGCTCCGGTTCTGGTTCCGCTGCGGGCTCCGGTGAGCCCGCAGCGCCCGCAGCGCCCGCAGCGCCCGCAGCGCCCGCAGCGCCCGCAGCGCCCGCTGCGAGCGGAGGCGACTCCGCCACCAACAACCTGTACGGAACCGTCATCAACGGGAACGTCGTCTTCGGCATCTCCAAGTGAGCGGAGTGGACGGGGTGACGGGGTGCACACGTGAGGTCCACGGATCGGCCGACGGAGAGTCACGGAAGCGGTGGGGAAGGAGGCGGCGTGTCCGGCGAGCCCCGACAGTTGACCGATGAGGCGAAAACCGCCGATCCCCGCCCCGCCCCCGAGTCGCCCACGACCCCGTCCACGCCCGCGTCCTCCTCCGGAGCGAACTCCGGAGCCGGTTCCTCCGACGGCGACTACCGCGTCTACAACAACTTCTACGGCCCTCAGTACCACGGCCGCGCCCACTTCGGCATCGCCACCGCCACCGAGCGGTCCGGGCGGGCCCGCGCCACCGGCCTCCTCGAAGGCGACGAGATCGACGCGCTGCTGCGCTCGTACATCCGCCCCGACTGCTTCGACGACGCGGCCCGCGAGCTGTCCCGTACCGGCGTCGTCGTCCTGACCGGCCCCCAGGGCACGGGCAAGCGCTCCGGCGCGGTCGCCCTGCTCCGGGAGACCGTCGGACCCTCCGCCGACTACGTGGTGCTCTCACCCGACATCGGCCTCGACCAGCTCGCGGAGCGCACCTTCGACGCGGGCGTCGGCTATGTCGTCCTCGACCGCACCGGGACCGCTGGGACCGCCGGAGGTGCCGCCGGTCCGTCCTCGGACTTCGACTGGCGCCGGGTGCGCGACCAGCTGCGCCACCACCGCGCCCATCTGGTGATCACCACCGTGCACGGCGTGGCCGGGCGCCCCCCGGAGGCCGTACGCCATCTGCCGTGGCGGCCCCCGGCCCTGGACAAGGTGGTTCGGGCCCGGCTGGTCCAGGCCCGTACCCCGCAGGAGACCGTCGACCGGGCCGTGGCCGGCATCCCGCCCCACTGCCCCATCGCGGTCGTCGCCGATGCGGCGCAGCGGATCGCGGCGGGCGCCAACCCCGACCAGGCGTGGAAGGAGCACAGCGGCAGCGCGCCGCAGGCGGTCCAGGAGTGGTTCGGCGTAGAGGAGGAGCGGAGCCTGCGCGAGATCGCCGAGGTCACCACCCTCGCCTTCGCTCCCGGCATCGGACGGCGCGCCTTCGAATCGCTCCAGGAACTTCTCGAGCGGCTCCTCGAACCCGTCTATTTCACGCCGGAGGCCGCGCCGGCCTCTGCCGACAGCGCAGCCCCTGACACCACGGGGCAGGCCGCCACCCCGAACGGCCAGGACCCGCAGCAGCGCTGCCGCGCCCGCCCGGTGGACCGGCGCCGCTCACTCGCCCGCAACACCCTGATCACCACCGAGATGCAGATCTATGGCGCGACCACCCGTGAGGTCATGGTCTTCGCCGACGCCGAGCTGCGCCGCTGGGTGCTGCAGGCGCTGTGGCGCGATCACCCCACCGAGTACTGGGACGCGGTCCGCCACTGGCTGGGGGCGGTCGTCGACGCCGACCCCGACCCCGTCCTCCAGCTCTCCATCGCCTCCGGACTCACACTGCTCGGGCACATCGCCTTCGACGAGGTCGTGCAGAGCTACCTTGATCCGTGGGCGCGCGGGGAGAGCGGCGAGATCGGGCAGACCCTCGCGGTGTACGTGCTGTGGTACATGTGCCTGGAGGAGACCCAGGCGGCCGCCGCGCTCACGCTGGCCCGCACCTGGGCGCAGTCCACCCACCCCGCCCTGCGGGGCACCGCGCTCGACGCCTTCAGCGGCCAGCTCGGCGTCACCTTTCCCACCGACGCGGTGAAGTGGATCTGGGCGGTGCTCCGCAGCGGCGTGCTCGACAAGCGGGAGGAGCGCGAACTCGGGCTGCAGGCGTGGGTGCAGCTGTTCCTGACGCTCGTCGACTGCCAGGAGGACGCCAGCATCGTGCTCGACGCCCTGGCGCACCAGATCAGGAAGGAACAGCGCACCCGGTCCGCCGCCTACTCGGCGACCGGCCTGCTCGTTCTTGAAACCACCCTGTGGGTCTTCACCGCCACCGAGCGGCTCTCGGGCCGCCCCGCCGTCGCACGATACGTCGCCGACCGGCCCAAGGAGGCCGACGTCGTCGCCGAGCTGTGGGCGGCGATCCTCTGCTACCGGCCGCTGCGCCGGAACGCCCTGTCCGCTCTGCTCGTCACGGCCCGTGCCCTGCCCGCCGTGACCTCCGACCCCACCGCGGCGGCCGCGCGACTCGGTCACGCCCTCGCCGCCGCGCTTCCGCAGGTCGAAAACCCCTTGCTGGCAAGTGAGTTGGGCCGACTCGCGGTCTCCCGTCCCGCTCGCGCCACGGGTCCCGACTACATCGCGATCCTGCTCGGCGCCCTGAACTGTGTGAAGGACAGTCACCCACGATGACCACGATCCGCAGGACCTATCCCCTGGTCGAGGAGCGCGTGCTCGCCCCCGCGCCCCGCACTGGTCGCCGCTTCTGGAACCGGCCGACCCGCTCCCACGACGAGCTGCCCCGCGTCGCCGCCCACCAGGTGCTCGTCTACCGCACCGGCGACCAGTACCTCACCGACCACGGCGTCCGCGGGCCCCAGGACGAGGCCGTCCTGAACGCCGGCTCGGTCACGGTCGTCGACTGCCGTACCGCCGTGCTCGTCACCGTCGGCACCGACGTGCCGTCCGCTGAGACCGACGGCTTCACCGTCCAGGTCGCCTTCCACTGCACGGTCACCGACCCCGTGGCCGTGGTCCGCGAGGGCGTCACCGACGTGGAGTCCCGGCTGCTCGGCTACCTCCGAGCGCTGCCCGGACTCACTGACGTCACCCAGGAATGGCCGCTCGAAGCGGGCAAGGAGGTGTCCCGGCGGCTGACCGCCCGCCTGATCTCGTACCTGGAGATGGAACCGCCGCGGATCGCCGGGCTCTCCGTCGGCGACCCGTACCTGACGGTGCTCACCCCGGAGGAGTTCGCCGCCCAGCAGCGCCGTGCCGACGAGGAGCGGCGCGAACGCGAGCAGGACCGCGTGAAGGAGGCGGTGCGCCGCGAGCGCGAGCTGATGGAGCACGAGCGCGAGAAGGAGCTGGAGCGGATGGACGCCGAGCGCAAGGCGCTCGAAATGCGGCACCAGCAGGAACTCGAGGACCTCAGGCGGGCGTACACCCACCGGACCGACGCCGAGGACCAGCACTACACCCAGAACCTCAAGCGCAAGGACAACGAGTTCGAGCGCACCGAGGTGCTCAAGGACATCGACGACTTCGGCACCGACCCGGCCAACACCGACATCCTCGCCCAGCGCAGGGGCGAGATCGCGTACTCCGAGCTGGCCGAGCGGCAGCGCGAGACCGACCGGCTGCGGCGCGAGCGGCAGCGCGAAGACGAGGAGCGACACTGGGAGTACGCCGAGCGGCGGCGCCACGCCGAACGGGAGGACCTCCGCTACAGCCTGGAGCGCGAGGACAGGCACCGGGAGGTCGACCGCCAGGATCAACGTGCCGCGCTCGACGCCGCCCGGGAGGAGCAGCGCGAGCAGCGGGCCGCGGACCGCGAAGACCGGCTCCGGCGGCGCGCGGAGCAGCGCGAGGACGTGCTGGCTGACCGGGCCGAGCGGCATCACCGGGCCGACCGGCGCGACAGCATCAACCAGGAGCTGGGCCGCCAGATGATCAACCGTGGCCTCCTCGACAACGCGCCGCTCGACGCCCGTGCCTTCGTCGAGCGCCTCAGTTCCGGGCAGGGTCTCCTCGACCAGGACCCGCGCGCCGCCGCGCAGGTGGCCGGCGCCGCCGACGCCCCGCAGCTGGAGGAGGGCGAGGGCGCGTCGTCCCCGGACCGCTCGAACGAGCGCCGCCGGTCAGACGACGAGGAGGCGTCGTACGAGGAGGCGTCGTACGAGAAAGGGGAGTACGCCCCGCGCGACGGCCGGCGTGACGATCCGTACGGGGGTGACCGGTACGGCGATGGGTACGACCGCACCGACCGGCCCGCTCGCGACGGCGACACCGACCGGGACCGCGACCGGGATCGCCACCGCGACCGCGACCGCGACTGGGACCGCGACGGCGACATCGACGCCGACCGCCCCACGCGCCGGCCGCTGATCGCCGACGACGACCTCGGTGAAGCGGGGAGGGAGGAGCGTGGCCGCTGAGACGCCGGTACGCCCGCCCGAGGGGAGTTATGACGCGTGGGCGGCCGAGACCGGGCCCGCCCACCGTCCCCGGGGCGGCCGCCGGAGCGGTCGCGGCCCCGCCGCGCTCCTGCGCCGTCTGATCGGCATCCGCGAGGAGATCCTCGACCGCGAGAGCGCCGAGCGCGCCCGCTACACCTGGTACGGCGCCATCGTCCTCAACACCGCGCTGCTCGGCGGGGCCTCCATGGCCATGGCGATCAGCACGATCCGCGAGGGCACGCCGGTCGCGGTGGCGGTCGTCGTCGGCGTGGTGTGGGCGTGGATTGTGCTGGCCCTGGACAGCTGGCTGGTCTCCAGCACCCACGGCTACACGGGCGGGCGGGCGGTCCGCATGCTGGTGCCCCGGCTGTTCCTCTCCGTGGTGCTCGGGCTCACGATCGCCGAGCCGCTGCTGTTCCAGATCTTCGACCGGGAGATACGCCAGGAGATGGCGGTCACCAGGGAACGCGACCTCGCCGACTTCCGGGGCAGCCTCACCGCCTGCAACCCCCTCGACGGCAAGGACACGACGAGCCGCGCGGAGTGCGGCGACTTCCATCTGACGGTGAAGGGCGCGCCGGCATCGATCAAGGAGGACATTGCCGACAACACCGCCGCCGTCGCCCGCCTCGACCAGCAGATCAAGACCTACAACGACGCCCTCGACAAGAAACTGGCCACCGAGCGCCGCGAGTGCGCCAAGGACCGGTGGATCTGGCGCGGCAACGGCTGGGACACCACCGAGACCTGCGAGCGCGCCCGCGCCGACACCAGCGCGTACAAGCGGACGAGCAAGGTCGCCGAGTACGAGGTGAAGCGCGCCGAACTCGTCGCCAAGGGCAACGTCCTGTCCGAGCAGCTGATCAACACCGGCACCGCCTACCGCACGGACGTCAAGAAGGCGATCGACGCCAAGGTCGCCGAGCGGGGGAAGTCGCAGCAGCACGACGGGCTGCTGCTGCGCGCCGACGCCCTGTCCACGGTGGCCTGGTCCGACGGTTTCGCGCTCTTCATGATGTTCCTGCTGCACGCCGTGCTGCTCCTGGTCGACGCCATGCCGGTGCTCGCCAAGCTGATGAGCGGCCCGTCCGAGTACGATCGCAGGCTCGGCGAGCGGCGCAAGGCCAACCAACGCATCCACCTGGAGGACCAGGACGTGCAGCGCCAGGTCGCCGCCATCGACCACGAGGTCCGGCGGTACGCGGCCGAGGTACGGGCCGAGGAGGACAAGGCCCGGCTGGGTCACGCCCGCTACAAGGCGCGCGCCGAGCACGCCCGCATAGTCCGCGAGGAACTCGACGCCCGTACCACCCGGCTCCTGGGCGAGTGACGCCCAGACCTGCGGGGGACCCGGCAGTCCGCAGACAGTCCGCAGGACGCTCGTGAGCACCCATCGGAGGCCAACGCAACCAAACGTAGAAAGTGCTGGTCAGAGCCATGGGCGGGGTTCCGCCGCAGGTCAGGATCGGGGCTCAGACATTCCGCTTCAACGTGTGATCAGCTCGTTACTGCACGCTAGGTGATCCGTCAAGCGCGCAGGTCAGAAGGGGTCGACTCCTCCGGGAGTCGGCCCCTTCGTTGTCACCGTGCTGGATGGGTGCTGGATGTTCTGACGTGATGTCAGCGGCGGTCGGGCCTGGCCCTGCTCAGTAGACCCTTCGAGCATCGGCTCGAAGGCGGACCCTTCCTCATCGGGAACGTGCGGGAGGAATCCGTGGGAGACGGTGCGGGCGGCGGTGGTGAGTAGGTGGTCCAGGACCTCGCGGTCGGTGGCCGGGGGGAGTCGAAGTGCGGCGAGGAGACGGTCGCGGACGGCGGGGTGGTCCGGGTGGTCGTCGAGGTAGTCGGCGTTGAGGGCGGGGGGTCGGAAGCCGGCCAGGGCGTCGTGCCAGGACGGGAGGGCGATGGCGAGGGTCAGGGCCTCGGCGAGGGACTCGGCGATGAGGGAGGCCCGGCCCTCGGAGTCGGTGTAGAGGACGGGGCGGGGGCCGTCTGGGACGGCCGGGCCGCAGAGGTAGTGGGTGCCTCCCGCGTTGCAGCCGGCGACGGGCTCCACCGAGAGGCCGTTGGGCAGAGCGATCGACTCGATCGGGTCGGTGCGGGCGAGGTCGAACTCGCCGTCGCAGGACAGGTAGGAGGCGACCTCGGGATGTGCGGCGATCCTGTGGAGCAGTGCGCTGTCCGAGAGGACGGCCGGGTTGAGGGCCCCGGCGATCGCTGGGGCGAGGGGGTGTCCGGCCAGGATGTGGCGGATGGCGTCGATGGGGACGGGGCGCTCGTAGTAGTCCTCGAAGTGGGCCTGGACGGCCTCGGGGGACCGGTCGGTGAGGAGGTGGAAGAGGAAGCCGGAGCCGTCCGGGTCCTCGCTGTCGGCGGGGAAGGCGATGGTCGAGCCGGTGTGCCAGACAGTGTCGCCGGTCTCCCGCCACAGGCAGGCGGTGACCCGAGGGGCGTCGATGCCCTCATCGCGGAAGGCGGGCTCGTCCAGGAGCGGGCGCAGCGCGGCGGGCACGTCATCGATGACGCCGGGCCAGACCCGCTCGTCGTCCGTCCCGTACGGACTCATCTGCGACTCGTGGTCGAAGCCGCGTATGAGCACGCCGGCCGGGGTGAAGAAGACGGAGAAGTCGTCCCCTGAGCCGGTCTCCATCAGGGCCGCCTCCGTGCCGGGGCCCCAGGCGGTGTCGAAGGTGTACTGGCAGAACCGCGGATCGCCGCCGATCCCGGTGTCCAGGACGGCCAGTGCGTGCAGATGGGCACGGAGTTGGGCCGGGTCGGGGAGAAGGGCGGCGGTCTCGTACACAGTGCTCATGGCGCTATGGAAGCAGCCGCCACTGACAGTCCGGCGCGGCCGGTCCGGACGCTGGTGCCGCTGCCTTCAGCGGCTTCCAGTCGGCTGCATGTGTTCCTGGCGCAGGGTCAGGTGTCGTAAATGGTGGAGCGATGCCCGACGTGCACGACCCACACCACCAGCTCGCCGTTGTCGATCGTGTAGACGACGCGATAGTCGCCCACTCGTAGGCGGCGGCGTTCGGGCTGGGACACGAGTGCGGTGGTGTTGAAGCCGAGTGGGTCACTCTCCAACTCGGTCAGCTTGGCCAGGATGCGGAGCGCCATATCGCGAGGGACCTTACGAAGCTCCGCCTGCGCCTCGGGTCGGAAGACGGTTCGGTACTCACTCACCGCGCGCCAGCGTCTCCCTCATGATGTCCTCGATCGGGATACCAGGTGCCGGATTGGCCATGCGCTCGTCGATGATTCGGTTGATTTCGCGCTCTTCCCATTCCTGGTACTTGCGCAGCACCTCAATGGACACCACGGCGGCGACTTCCTTGCCTCGGCGTGTGATCACGGTGGGCACGTCGTCGCGGTCTGCGCGTTCCACGACCTCGGCCAGGTGAGCGCGCACATCACGGATGGACTCTATGGGCAGTGGCTGTGTCATGCGCTCAAGAGTACCGAGTGTCTCATGTGTACACAATGCCGGAAGGTGGACGGGCTTCGCTCCCTGCCGGTTGTGCGTGCCGGATGTGCTGGATGTATTCGCACCGTGCTGGACAGGTGCTGGATAAGATCGCCGGAAATCGCGTTTTCGCAGGTCACGGCTCTGTGTCGAACGTTCCGCTTCAGCGTGTAGCCATCACGTTGCTGTGTGTGAGGTGATTTCGTCACATGCGCAGGTCAGAAGGGGTCGGACTTCGGCGGCGAGTCCGACCCCTTCTGTGTTCCCGTGCTGACGTGGTGCTGACTTCTCAGCTGCTTCGGGGCGGTGTGAGCTTGTCGAGGTCCAGGCTGATGGCGAAGGGCACCGGGCGTTGGAGGGTGCCCCGGAAGATACCGGCGGGCGCGTAGGCGCCGGTGGGTTCGTCGAGCTCGTAGACGTGGACGACGGGTGCCCCGTCCTCATCCTCGATGCACCAGTAGTGCGGGATGCCGGCCTCTGCGTACTTGCGAAGCTTTACGGTGCGATCGCGGTGGGCGGATTCGGGGGATACGGCCTCGACGACGAGTTTCACGTCCTCTGGGGCGTACCAGGTGCGGTCGGGGTCGTAGGGCAGGCCCGTCAGCAAAAGGTCCGGCTCGGGGCGGTTGCGGGCATCGAGGCGGATCGTCATCTCCCGCTCGACCTCGAAGCCGGCTGGCGCCTGCGCCATGAGTGTGGTGGTCAGGGCGGTGACGAGGCGGCCATGCCAGGACCGCTGGGGCGACATCATGAAGACGAGTGCTCCGTCGATGAGCTCGGTGTGGCGTGGTGCCTCGGGGAGACGGTCCAGGTCCTCCGCGAACCAGCCTTCCGCGCGCGGCGGGCGCATCCAGTCGGGCAGTGCGGTCATGAACCAACCCTAGCGATTGTGCCGTCAAGAGGGGTGTTGTGCTGCTGATCCATCATCGGCACGTGGATGTCGTCGGGATACTTGAGGCCGCCTCGCTGCTGGTGCCCGAAGGCGTTGCCACCGACAACGACGTCACCGTTTCCGATGTCTGGGACTACCTCGCACGCGACGAGTGGGAAGTGGCGCTCGACCTGCTCGAGGAACTGGGTGAGGGATGGGCGGCACCGAAGGGCTTCTGGGGGCAGCTGGAACGCGTGGCGGTGATGCTGGGGCTCGAATGGAGCGGGGGGGTGATCGCCCCTGCTCACCTCCACCGTGCCGGGTCGGTGGGGCTGCGACGGTGCATCACACGGCGCCCAGGGCGCCACAGCGGAAGATGCGGCGGTCCACGGGATTGTCCCGCAGGATCGCCTCCCGCAGATCCTGCAGCTCGCGGCTCAGATCCAACCCCAGCCGCGCGGTCATTCGTGCTCGCGCCGAGGACAGCACTCGCAGCGCATCCGCGCGACGGCCGCACTCGTAGAGCGTGGCCGCACGGAAGGCCAAGAGCATCTCGTGTTCCGGATAGTCCTCGGTGAGCCGCGCGAGCTCCGCGGCGAGCGACCAGTAGTTACGCAGCTTGAACTCCGCCGCCACACGCAGCAGTTGCGCCGAGATCAGTAATTCGTCGAAAGTGGTGCCGACACCTCGGCGGGTCCGCTCGGTTGCGACGTCCTGCAGCACCGACCCCCGCCACTCGGCCAGGGCGGACGAGGCGAGTCGTGAAACCTCCTGCGGCTCGGTGCACTGCTGAGCCCGGTTGACCAGCCGAGTGAAGCGGTGCAGATCCACCAGTTGCGGATCGCCGGTCAGGGCGTACGTCGAACCGCTCCGCACCAGCCGCACCGACCCGTCGCACCCGCCCTGGCGAAGGCTCGCCCGCAGCCGGCAGACATCCACATACAGATCGGCCCGGGACCGCGGCCGTTCGTCCTCGTCCGACAGCAGATCGACCAGCCGGTCCATCGGGAGCGGCCGGCCCATCTCCAGCAGGAGTAAACCCAGCAGCAGACGCTCGCGGCGGCGACCGATGGTTCTGGGGCGTCCGTCGACGGTCCACTCAACTCTGCCGAGCACTCGAAAATGCGACCCCGTGGCGAGCATGGTGGCAATGATGCTCAGCTCGTCATGTTCCTGGCAAGATCTTGGCATCCTCGCGACAGGCCTCATGTATCACACTGCTCCCCCGTGCAACCGCGCCAGGGGGTCGAAACGTGCCTTACGTCATTGCCGGTCTGGTGCTCGTCGGAGCCGCCGCCCTGCTCAACCTCGTCCTGCTCATGGTCATCCTGCGCCGCTGGCAGGAGCTCGAAGTCGTACGCCGACGCGACGACTTCGCAGCCCAGGGGCCGCAACCCGGAGACGGGCTCCCGGACTTCACCGCCACCGCGCTCAGCGGCCGGACCCTGACCCAGGACGACTTCCGCTCCGGGGAACTGCTGCTGGGCGTCTTCGCCCACGACTGCCCGTCCTGCACCGACAGCCTCCCCGGCTTCGCCGAACGGGCCGACCGGACCCGGGCAACAGGCGGCCGGGTCCTGGCCCTGGTGATCGGCGCCGAAGCCGGCGAGAGCAGCCTGACCGCCCAACTCGTCGGGCCGGCGGACGAGGTGGTACTGGAGCCCGAGGCGTCACCACTGTTCCGCGCCCTGCGCGTCCCTGCCTTCCCCACGATCCTCAGCTACCAGGACGGCGTCGTCGCCGCTCCCTCCGCCGCCGGCCGCGAGCCGGTATCGGCGGCCTCCTGAACCCCGGTGCGACCGCGGACCGCGGTCGCACCGCGGAGTACGCATTTCCCATCCACACAGGAAGAGGAGAACCATGCGCACACTCAAAGCCGGTGCGGGCCGCCTGATCGCGCGGATTCTGCCCAAGGCCGAAGCCGAGGCGGGCTGCGCGCCGGACTGCTGGACCGAGTGGAGCACCAGCGCCCAGCGGTGCCGCCGCTGCTGCTACACCGGCGCGTGCGGGGTCAGCTGCGGCAGCTGGAACTACTGCTGAACGACCACGGGGCGGGCCGCGTGCGGCTCGCCCCGTGCCCGCCGGCCCAGGACCCATTCCTTCGGAGTCATCCTTGTCCGACCTGCTGCTCGTCTGCCGCCTGACCCTGATCTGCGTGCCGGCCGTGGCCGGCCTCGCCAAGCTGTGCGACCGCCGCCGATTCGCCACGCTCGCACCGGCGAACGCTGAAAGGACGATCACAGAGTGAGCTACGCCATCACCGGCCTCGCCCTTGTCGCCGCGGTCACCCTCGTCAACGCCCTCCTCACCTTTGCGGTCATCAAACGCTGGCGCGCCACGATGGCCGCCCCCGCCTCGGCCGCCGCGACCTCGGGCCCTCCAGCCCTTGCCGTACACGAAGGTGACCGCACCCCTGCTTTCACCGTGCACACTCCCCGAGGCGAAGTCACCGAATCCGCCCTGGCCGGGCACCCCGCCCTCATCTGCTTCCTCCGTCCCGACTGCGGGCCCACCAGGGAAAGCCTCCCCGAGATCCAGCGGTGGGCCGAGGCGAACACCCCGTCAGGCGCGCATCTCGTCGCCGTCATCAGTGGGCAGCCCGCCGAAGCCGGCCCCCTGCTCGAAGCAGTCGGACCGCTCACCGAACTCACCGCCACCGAACCGCCGAACGGTCCCGTCGCCGGCACCTTCGGCGTGCGTCACCACCCCACCTTCGTCCTCCTCGACGCCGACGGGACCATCACAGAGACAGGCATCGGCCAAGGTTCCCTGCCCGCGCTCAACCTCCTCACCGCATGAGCGGGCAGTCCACCTCCCGCACGGCCGAATTCCTGCGGGGCCTCACCGCCGTACTCGCCCTCACGCTGCGGTCCTGCCCCGGGGCCCTCGCCGTCCGATGCGCCACCGTCGTCATCGCGGGGACAGCCCCCATAGCCGCCTCCTGGCTGCTCAAGTACGTGGTCGACAGCCTCACCGCGGATGAATTCCGCGCCTCGGACCTCAACTGGGCCGCGGCCGGCATCGGCCTGCTCAGTGTCCTCCTCGCTGCTGCCTCAGCCATCTCCTCCTACGCAGACGGCCGCATCCGCCGCGCCACCTCCACCCGGGCCCAGAGCGACCTGCTCACGGCTGTCAACCGACTCAGCGGCCTGTCCAAGCTTGAACAGCCCGCCTTCCACGACCGTGTCCAACTCGCCATCCAGAGCGCGCAGGGGGCCGAGCGACTCGTCGGTGCAGCACTCCAGGGCGCCCAGGGAGTCCTCACCCTGGCGGGCTTCCTGGGAAGTCTCCTGCTCATCAGCCCCACCCTGGCCGCCATCCTCATCGCCGCGGCCGTTCCGGCCCTCTTCGCCCACCTGGCCAACAGCCGGCATCGCGCGGACATGTTCTGGCGCACCAGTAACCTCGCCCGCCGCCAGATCTTCTACCGAGGGCTGCTCACCGGCACGCAAGCGGCGAAAGAGATCCGCCTCTACGGCCTCGGCGGCTACTTCGCGCAGCGCATGCGTACCGATCTCGACAGCATCAACCAGCAGGAGGAACGGCTCGACCGCCGCCTCGCCACCTACGAGACGGCCCTCGCTGCCCTCGGAGCCGGCGTCTCCACCGGCGCACTCGTCTGGGGCGTGCACCAGGCCGCCGCCCACGCCCTCACCGTTGGTGACGTGTCCCTCCTCGTCGCCGCCCTCGCCGGCATGCAGACGGCACTCATCGGCCTGGTGGGGTGCATCGCCCAAAGCCACCAGACGGCCCTGCTGTTCAGCCACTACCTGCATGTCACCCAGGTCCGGGACGACCTCCCCGCCCCGGCCGCCCCGATCGCCCCACCGCCCCTGAGCCACGGCATCGAACTCCGGGACGTCTGGTTCCGCTACACCGCCGACGGACCGTGGATCCTCCGCGGAATCAGCCTGACCATCCCGCATGGCACCAGCCTGGCCATCGTCGGTCTCAACGGGGCAGGCAAGAGTACCCTCGTCAAACTGCTGTGCCGCCTCTACGACCCGCAGCGGGGCAGCATCCACTGGGACGGCATCGACCTCAAGGCCTTCCCTGCGGACCAGTTGCGCAGGCGAGTCAGCGTTGTCTTCCAGGACCCGATGGAGTACGACCTCACCGCCGGGGAGAACATCGGCCTCGGTGACCTCGGCTCTCTCCACGACCATGGGCGCATCCATGCCGCCGCCACCGCCGCGGACATCCACACCGCCCTCGCCCGCCTCCCGCAGGGGTACGACACCATGCTCAGCCGGATGTTCTTCCCCGACGACACCGAAGACACCAGCCCTGGCGTCCAGCTGTCGGGCGGCCAGTGGCAGCGCCTCGCCCTCGCCCGGGCCCTGATGCGTTCCGAACGGGATCTCATGATCCTCGACGAACCCAGTACCGGCCTCGACGCGGTCGCCGAACGCCACGTCCACGACCGGCTCACCTCACTCCGTCAGGGCGCGACGAGCGTCCTCGTCTCCCACCGCCTCAACACCGTCCGCGCCGCAGACGCCATCGTCGTCATCGCCGACGGAACCGTGCAGGAGGCAGGCACCCACGAACAGCTCATGACCGCCCACGGCACCTATGCCGAGCTCTTCACCACGCAAGCCGAGGGCTACGAGGAGACCGTCCGGTGACCGCCACAGCCCTGGTGCTCCTCGCCGTCGCAGGACTGTTCGTCCTCGCCGCAGCCCTGTTGCTGGCGCGTGGGCGGCTGGTGGCCGTGACCGTACGCGGACACAGCATGTCGCCGATCCTCATGCCCGGCGACCGGATCCTCATGCTCCGCGGCAGACGCCGTGTCGCCACGGGCCGGGTGGCCGTCGTCGTCGCACCCCACCCCGAGCACGGCTGGCACGCCCCCACGGGCACCACGCCCGAATCGTGGTACGTCAAACGCATCGTCGCCGTCGCCGGAGAGCCCGTACCGCACTGGGCCGGCCGATGTCCCGGTACCCACGTGCCGCCGGGCATGCTTGTCCTCCTGGGCGAGAAGCCGGGCTCGACGGACTCCAAACAGTGGGGCTACTGCCCCGAGGACAAGCTCATCGGAACGGTCCTGTTCCGCCTGCGGGCCGCTGCGCCTTCTGGTGAGTCTGCTTCGCTTCCTTCCTGAGGCCGGGACGTACCGTACCGGGACGGTGCTGGGACGGCCCACGTCAGAACGACACCGTGACCGGCAAGAGACGAAAAACACCTCTGCCCGACGGCTCGAGCCGTCGGGCAGAGGTGTTTCGGCGCTGCTGCCCCGAGCTCAGAACAGTGAGTTGTTGCCCTTGAGCCGGCGGCGCAGGAAGGTGGCGAAGGTCTGGTCCTCCAGGTGCGTGAGCGCGGTGCCGTCCGGCTCGATATAGGCGACGCGCCAGTCCTGGGGATCGCTCTTCACGGTGAGCCAGCCGAACGCCTTGCCCTCCAGCTCTCCCCACTGCAGGAACAGCCGTGTTGGTGAGGGTGAGGTCCACCGTGTAGGTGGTGTTCGGGGTCATCCGCGCCGGGGTTTGCGGCGCGTAGTACGTCGACTCGGTGGTGGAGTCGATGTACGTGACCACGATGCGCGGACGCAGCCGCTCCTCGGTCGCCTCCGAGGAGAGGAAGATGCTCCGCTCCTGGGAGGCGGCCTCGTCGGCCATCTTGATGACGACGCCCTGCTGGGAGGCCGGGGTGGTGACCCAGCCCTGGGCGAGGGAGGTGACGTTCCAGTCGTGGCGGGCCGGGTCGTTGGACATGGCCGGGGCCGTGTCGGCCACCGCCGTGCCGTAGTCGCCTCCTGCCGTGGTCCAGTTGGTGGTGGCGTTGGCCTTGACCCAGGTGGCTGTGGCCTCGTCGAAGTCCTTCGTCAACGGCCGCAGCTCGTAGCTGGCCCCGGCGTTGGAGAAGGTGGTCTGCGTGCCCCAGAGCCGCACCTTGGCGGCCAGGACGCGGGCGGTCGACGGAATGCCCAGGTCGGGGAACTTCAGCAGGGTGCGGGTCTTGCCATAGGTGGCCGAGTTGTTGCCGACCGTGACCCAGTTCTGCGGAAGCCCGTCCTGCACGGTGTCATGCGGAAGCGTCGACTCGGTCGAGGACAGCGTGGTGTCCTGCGCGGCTTCGAACACCTTGGTGGTGCGTCCGGCCTTCGGTAGGCGCACCAGCTGGGTCGGTGCCGGGGTGACCTTTCCGTCCTTGGTCTTGACCGCGATCATGTAGTAGTACGCGCGGCCGAAGGGGTCCGCGTCGTCGGCCTTGGTCGGTACCGCCGTGGTGTCCGTGAACTTTGTCGTACCCGGGGTGACCGGGGCCACGAGGGTGGACGCGGACGGGGTGAAGGTCTGGTAGACCGACCGGTGGACCTGGTACTCCACGAGGTTGTCGCCGGAGGCGATCGGGTCCGGGTCCTGGTACGCGGACCAGTTCAGCTCGGCACCGGTGTCGTGGATCACCGAGGGGGCGTCCAGGGTCACGCCCGGGCGGCCGTAGGTGAGGACCAGCTTGGGGTAGTTGACGGTCTCGCCGCCGTAGCCGAACTCCGAGGCCTCGTAGCGCGGGCCGCCCTTGGGGGCGCCTGCTGCCTCGTTGGTGGCCTTGATGACGAAGCCGTTGTTGGTGCTGGTGCCGTCGAGCCAGGACTGGACGGTGTCCTTCACCGAGAAGGAGTGCCACGTGTTGTACGTGTTCGCCGGCATCGAGACGGTGCCCGGCTTGGTGAAGCGCACGGCGTCCGCGATCACCGCGGTGGAGGTGGAGGCGGGTCCGTCACCGAGGACGATCTTGCCCGCGGTACCGGCCTTGAAGGGGTGGGCGCCCAGCGGCTTCCAGATCCCGCCGGTGCCGGTCTGCTGGTCGACCGTGTAGGCCTTGGTGCCGCCGCTGTAGGTGACGGTGTACGGCACCGCGGTGGAACGGTCGTTGGCCGGGACGGAGTGGACGTCGACCTGATAGGTGCCGTCCTCCGGCAGCTTGGGCTGCCAGGTGTAGGTGTCACCCGCGACCGAGTCCTTGTTGTACAGGTAGTCCCGGTTGATCGCGTACTGCGTGAACGCCGTGTTTCCGGAGGCGGGTCAGGCACCCACCGCCGCGGTCGTGCCCTCATCCCCGTCGTCCAGCTCGGCGAAGGCGCGGCCGACATCTCCTACCGCGGGTCCGGCGGCGACAAGGCGGACGTCGTGACCAATGTCGGCCTGCCGTGGAAGAAGACCGTGAGCGTTCCGCTCGGTGCTTCCCCGATCGTCAACGTCACCCTCGGCAAAAAGGGCGGCACGGCCAGCTGCACCCTGACCGTACGTGGCAAGCACGTCCAACGCGCCACCGCCACCGGCGCCTTCGGCCGGACCACGTGCAGCAGTGAGCTCCCGACCCCCGAAGCGTCCGCAGCCCTTGGAGGAGCCCAGTGAACCCACACCTCTTCCGCCGTACCACCAGGGTCGTGGCGGACCGCCCTCACCCTCGCGACCCTCGGTCTCACCGCCCCGGCGACTGAGAGGTGCTCACAAAATGGGCGCCCGGCTCGCGGACCCGCGCGCCGAGCTAGGCGGCACGGCACAGGTCCGTACAAGCGACAGTGTGACCGGTGTCTGGTCCGGCCGGCGTGACCTCGAACTCGACGCGCGTACGCCCGAGATCGGGGCCGACACCGGAGCCGGCGAGGTGCGCGCCGGCATCCAGCCGCTGTGGACGGGGCCGTCCGACGGTGTGCAGGTCAGGGTGACTGGCTGAGCGTGTCCCCGCCGGTGTCAGTGGGTTTAAGATGCTGCGCGAGGCGGGCCTGATCTGGCAGTACTACGTCGGGACCTCGCGCATGAACACCCTGCGTCGCACCGAGATGAGCGAAGCGTTCCCCGGACTGCCCGACGCCCTCAGTGCGCACCGGCGCAGCGGGCGTTGATTCCGAGTCTCGGCAAAACGACCGTTTGCCTCTGGCGCCGACTCGGCCACGTCGAACGCGACCGCTGCCTCTCGGGGTGCCCTGGGCTTCCGGAGCGTGCCCGACCCGTGGACAATCGCCTTCGTGGATCAGCCCAGGGCGTCCGGATCAGAGGCCAGGCCCGTCTTGAGTCCAGCCCCGCAGAGGGGTACGACCACACTGCGGTCCGTCCAGTCGCCGACCGCTGCCCAGCAGGCGACCCCGGTCGTCTCGACGTAGAAACCGCGGGCCGCCAGGTCCCTTTGCGCGGTACGGATCTGATCCTCCGTCACGGTGAGGAAGGTGCCGCCCGACTCCCGCACCGCCGCCAGGATCTGGCGGGCGCGCGGCGGGCGGGGGATGGCGATGCCCTCGGCGAGCGTGGGGGCGGCGGAGGCGGCCCGGCCGGACTGACCGTCCGCGCCCCGGTGGAACGCGGTGGCCAGCGGCGACACGGCCTCGGCCTGTACGGCGATCAGGGCGGGAGGCGCGTCGATCAGGCCCTGGGCGAGGAGTTCCGCGGTGGCCAGCGCCGCGCCGAGCAGCAGCGTGCCGTTGCCGACCGGTACGGCGATGGCGTCGGGGAGTTTTCCGCCGAGGTCTTCCCACATCTCGTACACGTACGTCTTCGTGCCGTGCAGGAAGTACGGGTTGAAAACGTGCGAGGCGTAGAAGGTGCCAGGGGAGTCGGCGGCGGCCCTGGCAGCCTGCGCGGTGGCCTCGCGGTCGCCGGGGACGATCTCCAGGCGGGCGCCGTGGGCCCGGATCTGCTCGGTCTTCTTGGGGGAGGTGCCCTCGGGGACATACACCGTGCAGGGCAGTCCGGCCCGCGCGCAGTACGCGGCGACGGCCGTTCCCGCGTTGCCGCTGCTGTCCGCGACGACGCGATCGGGGGAGAGACGGCGGGCCAGCTCGGCGAGCATCACGGCGCCGCGGTCCTTGAAGGAGAGAGTCGGCATCAGGAAGTCGAGCTTGGCGGAGACCGTGCCGGTGAGCGGCACGAGCGGTGTGCGGCCCTCGCCGAGGCTGGTGGTGGGCGAGGAGAGGGGCAGCACCTCTTCGTAACGCCACAGTGAATTGACGCGCCCGGCAAGCGCGTTGACGGAGAGCGGCGCGTCCGGCTCGAAGTCGAGATCCCAGGGACCGCGGCAGACCGGACAGCACCAGGTCAGGGATGTGGCGTCGGCGCGGGTGCCGTCCTGCGGGCAGAGATACGTGGCCATGCCCGCCAGGATGTCAGCCGTGCGGCGGGTGAATGGCGAAGATCGCCGGACCGCCCCTCACCAAGATCTTCATCGGTCTTCTGGTCATCACTTCGGGTGAAACTTTGGCCCGTGCTTGCGGTCCACAACCGACGGTTGCAAGGCTGTTGCAGACTGTCAACCTGTTGGGAGTGCCTTGTGACTTTCGGTGAGCAGCCGGCCTATCTGCGCGTTGCGAGCGATCTGAGAGAGAAGATCGCCAATGGTTCGCTGCCGCCGCATACGCGCCTGCCGTCGCAGGCCCGTATCCGTGAGGAGTACGGAGTCTCCGACACGGTCGCGCTGGAGGCGCGCAAGGTGCTGATGGCCGAAGGGCTGGTCGAGGGACGCTCCGGTTCCGGTACGTATGTGCGCGAGCGCCCGGTCCCGCGTCGCATCGCCCGTTCCGGATACCGTCCGGGCGCCGGTGCCAGCCCGTTCCGCCAGGAACAGACGGCGGACGGGGCGCGGGGGACGTGGGAGTCCCGCAGCGAGCAGGAAGGAGCGAGTCCGGAGATCGCCGAACGGCTCGGTATCGAGGCGGGTGACCGGGTGATGCGTACGAGATACATCTTCCGGGAAGCGGGGGAGCCGATGATGCTTTCCACCTCCTGGGAGCCCCTCGCCGTCACGGGGCGCACGCCGGTGATGCTGCCGGAGGAGGGCCCGTTGGGCGGCTGTGGGGTGGTCGAGCGGATGGCCGCGATCGATGTCGTCGTGGACAACGTGGCCGAGCAGGTGGGCGCGCGCCCGGGGCTGGCGGAGGAGCTCCTGGCGCTGGGCGGTGTGCCGGGGCATGTGGTGATGGTGATCGGGCGTACGTACTACGCATCGGGGCGGGCGGTCGAGACGGCGGACGTGGTGGTGCCCGCCGACCGCTACCGGATCGCCTACCACCTTCCTGTCAGGTGAGCGGCGGTTCGGCGCGCTGGCGGGCTTCGTCGCGCGCCCGCTGCCGAGCTCGGCGCCGGTCTCTTTGCGCAGCGCTCCCGAGGGACTTTTCCGGGTCCCGGCGGGCTCGCGGCCGGGATTTCTGCCGAGTGACCGATACCCGGACGGACTGCCCTGGGGCTGTGACGACGGGTTAAGACCGACCGGTACATGGGGGGGCGGTGCCCAAGCTCACTTGGTTCCCGTAACCGAGAGGTCATCACTGACCGTAACGAGTTGTCATGTCCCGCTCCTGGCTTCCCGTTCGTTTCCGCACGCCGGGCGGACGAACGGGAAGCCGGCGATGACGGACCCAGCCCCCACGCCGGCGGGGCTCAGGAGGCGCAGCCCGACGGGGCCTCGGGTTCCGACGGGGCCCCCGGGGCGCCGGTCGCCGACCCGCCGCCTCCCGGACGCGGCTGTGCCGAACGCCGATCTGCGAGGCACTGGGGCGTATCCGAGTGGGTGCGCGCCTTCGCGCTGGCCGGATCGGTATCTCTTTGTGTCATTACTTATCCGTTGCGTAAAGGTCAGGCGTACGCTCGGGCATATGCGTACCGCGGTTTCGTGGGGGATCCTTAGAAACGTGCACGCCGTTCAGGGGAGGGGTTCAATGCTCGGGAGGGACACGATGAGCGACGGCGGTGCCGTGCTCCCTTGGCTGGTGATACGGCAGGACGACAACGGCAATCGGTATCGCGTCGGCAGGTATGCCACGCAGGACGAGGCGCAGAAGATCGCCGACAATCTCGACGACCGCGGACACAAGCAGCTCTATTGGGTGGAGCGCATCGGGCAGAGCGCCCGGCCGTGACCGGCGGCCGACTGCGGGGGTGGTACGGGGCGGGGCGGGGCCCGTGAGGGGTGGAGCCGGGGACTACGCTCCGGGCTATGAGTGATCGCGTGGTGGTGGCCGGAGCCGTCTATGACCAGGGGCGCCTGCTGGCCGCGCGTCGCAGTGCCCCGCCCGAGCTGGCCGGCCGCTGGGAGCTGCCCGGTGGAAAGCTGGAGCCGGGGGAGAGTGGCGAACAGGCGCTCGTACGTGAACTCCGCGAGGAACTCGGCGTCGAGGCCGAGCCGCTGGAGCGCATCCCCGGCGAGTGGCCGCTGGGGCCCGGATACGTACTCCGGGTGTGGACCGCTCGAGTGGTGTCCGGAGTGCCGGCGCCGCTCCAGGACCACGACGAGCTGCGCTGGCTCGGGCCCGGCGAGGACGACGAGGTCGACTGGCTGGAGCAGGACCGGCCCGCGGTTGCCGAAGCCATGCGCCGCCTCCCGACAGGATCCGCGTCGACCGGGACCGCGCCGACTGGATCCGCGCCGACCCGGGGCCTGCCGGGCGGCGCGTGCCGCTGACCGGGCGCACCCCCTCTGGCGCGCGGTGCGCGCACGTCGCCGTACGCCCGTACGCCCTACGCGTCGATTCCGGCGATAGGCCGCCCTGAATATCGGGTATGTGCTGATTAGCCCCCCATAAACAGGACGTTCCTCGCTGCTGGTCTTGGGAAGTGATCGGCGTGATCGATACCGAAGGCGACTGCGCCGAGTGGACCTTTCCGGCAGTGCCCGGCGCCGTGCGTACTGCTCGGCATGCGGTCCACGAGACGCTGCGGGGGTGGGGGCTCGACGCGGCCGTGGGTGATGTGACCGTCCTGCTGGTCAGCGAGCTGGTGACCAATTCCTTGCGCTACGCCTCGGGCCCCATCGGGGTGCGGCTGGTGCGCCCCCGCCTCGATGGCGAAGCTCCGGACACCCGCCCCGGACTGCTGGTGGAAGTTTCCGATCCGCTTCCGGATCCGCCCACCGAACGTGCTGCCGCACCTGACGACGAAGGTGGCCGAGGGCTGCAGCTGGTGGCCTGTTCCGCACGCCGCTGGGGGACCCGCCGCGGAAAGAGTGGCAAGACGGTGTGGTTCGAGCTCGCTCTCCCTGGTTAGAAGTGGGGTGGGACGCACAGCGATCACCAGAGGTCGCGCAGATCCTGGCTGGAAGGGACTGTGGCCGTGCTGTGATCGTGAACGCCGTGTCGGTAAGCGCCGTAGTGCTGAATACTGCGGGCAGGACCGGTCCGGTGTGTGAGCTGGAGGGGACGGTCGCGTGAGCGAAATACCTGGGACGGCGGGCGATGTCGTGTGGCAGAGCAGCCCGCCTGGCTCGATCTATGACTACATCAGGGTCGCCTCCTTCTCGATCGGCCCCGACGGGCTGATCGAGCAGTGGAGCCGCCGGGCCGCCGGCCTCTTCGGCATTGCCGCGCACGAGGCGGTGGGCAGGGACCCGGTCGAGACCTTCATGCCCGCAGAGCTGCGCACCGGCGGTCATCGCCGGGTCGGCGAGATACTCGACGGCAAGGAGTGGACGGGCCTCGTCCCCTTCCGGATGCCGGGCGAGGACGCCGTGCACGGTCTCGCCGAGGTCTATGTCATGCCCAGCGAGACGGAGAGCGGGGAACCGGCCGCTCTCTGCATCGTCGTGGACGTCCGCGCCTTGCGGTGCATCGAGACGGACCTTGCGGCATCGCAGGCCATTTTCGGTCAATCTCCCTTCGGTTTCGTGCTGTTCGGCACAGACTTCACGGTCGTACGCGCCAACCAGCGCTTCGCCACCGTCTTCGGCGGCCAGGCCGCCGACCACCGCGGCCGCACGGTCGACGACTATCTCGCCCGCCCCGAGGCCGAGCGGCTCACCGCCACGCTCAGGCGGGTTCTGGAGACCGGGGACTCCGTCACCGATCTCCAACTCGTCGGCACCGCACCGGGTGACACCGAGAACCACCACTGGTCGATGAACCTCTACCGCGTGCACAGCGGAGCAGGCCGCCCCATCGGCATAGCCGGACTGGCCACCGATGTCACCCGCCGACACATCGCCGCCCGAGAGGCCGCCAGCGCCCGCCGCAACCTTGCCCTGCTCAACGAGGCCGGCGCCCGTATCGGCAACTCCCTGGACCTGGAGACCACCGCCCGCGAACTCCTCGGCGTCGCTGTACCCGGCTTCTGTGACCTCGCCTCGGTCGACCTCTACCAGGGGCTGCTCACCGGTGACGAGGCACCGCCCGGCAGTTGGGGCTCGCTCCACCACGAGTCCGTCGGCGGATCCGCGGAACTGCGCCGTGTCGCCTTCGCCAGCGCCGTGTCGGATGTCCTGCCGGCCACTGCCTCGGACAGCACCTCGACCGACGGTGCCACCGACCCGCCCGCCCTGGGCGCCGTCCACCGCTACTCCTTCAACTCCCCCTGCTCCATGGCCCTGCGGACCGGCCACATCGAGGTCGTCCCCGGCGACGACTGCGGCTTCGTCCAGTCCACCCTTGCCGTTCCGATGGTCGCCCATGACACCGTCGTCGGCCTCGTCCAGTTCTCCCGTACCAAGGGCAGCGAACCCTTCGGCGAACGCGACCGGGCCCTCGCCACCGAGCTCGCCGCCCGCGCCGCCGTCTGTATCGACAACGCCCGCCTCTACCGGCGCGAGCACGAACGCGCGCTCATCCTCCAGCGCAGCCTGCTGCCACCGGGCGATCCCGAGGCCGCCGGTCTCGACATCGCCTGCCGTTATCTCCCCGGCAACACCGCGACCGAGGTCGGCGGCGACTGGTTCGACGTGATCGAACTCCCCGGACACCGCACCGCCCTGGTGGTCGGCGACGTCATGGGCCGTGGACTGCGAGCCGCCGTCGCGATGGGTGAACTGCGCACCGCAGTAAGGACCCTGGCCCTCCTCGACCTGGAACCCGCCGAGGTGCTCTCCGCGCTCGACGAGGTTGCCCGCGGTCTGGGCACCCCCGGTGTCAGCACCCCCTCCGACGGCCTCGGCGGCGCCCAGTGGCCGTCACGGGCGTCCCACAAGGCCCGGGATGCAGATCTCTCCGAGGTCTACCTGGCGACCTGTGTCTATGCGGTCTATGACCCGGTCACCCGGCGGTGCACCTTCGCCAACGCCGGACACCTCCCCCCTGTTGTGGTCGAGCCGGGCGAACCTGCCCTGCTGCTCGACGTCCCACCCGGGATGCCGCTCGGCGTCGGCGGCGAACCCTTCGAGGAAGTCGAGGTCGAACTGAAGGAGGGCGCCCTCCTCGCCCTCTACACCGATGGCCTCGTCGAGTCCCGCGACCACCCGCTCGACGAAGGACTGCAGGCACTGCGCAACGCCCTCATCGAACCCGAGCTCCCGCTCGAGGACGTCTGCGACCACGTACTGACCACCCTCGACACCCGGCACGGTGAGGACGACATCGCCCTGCTGATGGCCCGCATCCAGGGGCTGCCGGTCGACGCGGTCGGCGACTGGCGGCTGCCGCGCGAACCCCGCTCCGTCGCCCGTGCCCGCGAACTGGCCCGTCGACAACTGCTCGCCTGGGAACTCGATGACCTGGTGGACACCACCGAACTGCTCGTCAGTGAGCTGGTCACCAACGCTTTGCGCTACGGCGAGGGCGAGATCCGGCTCAGGCTGCTGCGTGACCGTACGCTCGTGTGCGAGGTATGGGACGCAGGCCTCGTCCAGCCGCGGCGACGCCGAGCACGCGACACGGACGAGGGCGGGCGCGGGCTGCAGCTGGTCGGACTGCTGAGTGCGGCTTGGGGTTCGAGGCGGACTCCGCGCGGCAAGACCGTCTGGTTCGAACTGCCGCTGCCCGACGGGGAACCGGCCGCAGAGCGCACGGTCGAGCAGCTGCTGAGCATGTTCTGAACGCGGGACCGGGACGTGGGCAGTACGGGCGCTGCTCCGGGTGCGGCGGTCATGATGCCGTATTCGGAGCGGCGAGCCGGGCCTCGGCCTCGGCGCTGTCGCCCAGGCTGTCCAGCCGCTCGAACTGGGCGGGGGAGTCGCGACGAGCATCGGCGTCGGGTCCACCGCCCGGAACGCAGACGAGCACGGCTGCAACGTCACCGTCGTCACGGACGCGGTCACCGACAAGGACGGCGGCTCCCACACCGACAGCATCAGGAAGATCTTCCCGAGGCTCGGCGACACGGACACCACCGAGGCGATCGTCAAGCTGCTCGGCTGACCGGTCTCAGCGAGCCTCCCGCCGACGGATCCTGTTCCCCAGCCACACCAGGGGGTCGTACGTGCGGTCCACCGCCCGCTCCTTCAGCGGGATCAGCGCGTTGTCCGTGATCTTGATGTGCTCGGGGCAGACCTCCGTACAGCATTTCGTGATGTTGCAGTAGCCCAGCCCGTGCTCCTCCTGCGCCGTCGCCTTCCGGTCGAGTCCCGACTCGGCGGCGGCGTCCAAGGGGTGCATGTCCAGCTCGGCGACCCGCATCAGGAAGCGCGGTCCGGCGAACGCCGCCTTGTTCTCCTCGTGGTCGCGGACCACATGGCAGGTGTCCTGGCAGAGAAAGCACTCGATGCATTTTCGGAACTCCTGCGAACGCTCCACATCGACCTGCTGCATCCGGTAGTCGCCCGCCTTCACCCCTTCCGGCGGTACGAAGGCGGGCACTTCCCGCGCCTTGGTGTAGTTGAAGGTCGCGTCCGTCACCAGATCGCGGATCACCGGGAACGCCCGCAGCGGAGTGACAGTGATCGTCTCGTCCCGGTCGAACACCGACATGCGGGTCATGCACATCAGTCGCGGCCGTCCGTTGATCTCCGCGCTGCACGACCCGCACTTGCCCGCCTTGCAGTTCCAGCGCACCGCCAGATCGCCCGCCTGGCCGGACTGGATCCGGTGGATGATGTCGAGGACGACCTCGCCGTCGTTCACCTCGACCGAGAAGTCCTGCAGGTCACCGCCGTCGGTGTCGCCGCGCCAGACCCTGAACCGGGCTTCGTAGCTGCTCACTCGTACAGCTCCTCTTCGGCGAGGTACTTGACCAGCTCCTCCTTGTCGAAGAGGGAGAGCAGGTCCGGTCGGATGGGTTCGGTCGTCTTCCGTACGAGTTCGATCCGGCCGCCCAGCGGCTGGGCGCCGTCGTCGGACAGTCGGCAGAGCAGATTGACCGGCCGCCAGGAGCGCTCCATCGTCGGACAGTCCTCGCGGGTGTGGCCGCCGCGGCTCTCCGTGCGTTCCAGGGCGGCCCGGGCGATGCACTCGCTGACCAGCAGCATGTTCCGCAGGTCCAGGGCGAGGTGCCAGCCCGGGTTGAACTGGCGGTGGCCCTCGACCCCGGCGCGGCGCGCCCGCTTCCGCAGCTCGGCGAGGGTCTCCAGCGCCTGTTCCATCTCGGGTGCCCGCCGGATGATGCCGACCAGGTCGTTCATCGTCTGCTGGAGTTCCTGGTGGAGGGTGTACGGATTCTCCGTGGGCCCCCCGGCGGCGTCAGGCTCCTCGGTGCTGAACGGACGCAGGGCCTCCGCCGCCGCCGCGTCGATCTGTTCCTCGTCCACCACCGGCGGGTCACCGATCCCGCTCGCGTACTCGGCGGCGTGCAGCCCGGCGCGTCGGCCGAAGACCAGCAGGTCGGAGAGGGAGTTCCCGCCGAGCCGGTTGGAGCCGTGCATGCCGCCCGCGACCTCGCCCGCCGCGAACAGACCGGGCACGGCGACGGTTGCCGCGGTGTCCGAGTCGACGGCGATTCCCCCCATCACGTAGTGGCAGGTCGGGCCGACCTCCATCGCCTCCGCCGTGATGTCGACATCCGCCAGCTCCTTGAACTGGTGGTACATCGACGGCAGCCGCCGCCTGATCGTCTCGGCCGGCATCCGGGTGGACACGTCCAGGAAGACGCCACCGTGCGGTGAGCCGCGGCCCGCCTTCACCTCGGAGTTGATGGCGCGGGCGACCTCGTCGCGCGGCAGCAGCTCGGGCGGGCGGCGGTTGTGGTCCGGGTCCTCGTACCAGCGGTCGCCCTCCTCCTCCGACTGCGCGTACTTCTCCTTGAACACATCGGGGACGTAGTCGAACATGAACCGCTTGCCGTCGGAGTTGCGCAGCACCCCGCCGTCGCCGCGCACCGACTCGGTGACGAGGATCCCCTTCACCGACGGGGGCCAGACCATGCCGGTCGGATGGAACTGTACGAACTCCATGTTCAGCAGAGGCGCGCCCGCCAGCAGCGCGAGGGCGTGGCCGTCGCCGGTGTACTCCCAGGAGTTCGACGTGACCTTGAAGGACTTGCCGATGCCGCCGGTGGCGAGGACGACCGCGGGCGCCTCGAGGACGAAGAAGCGGCCGGACTCGCGCTCGTAGCAGAAGGTCCCGCTGACCCTCTCGCCGTCCTTGAGCACCCGCGTGACGGTGCACTCCTGGAAGACCTTCAACCGGGCTTCGTAGTCGCCGTGCTCGCGGTGGTCCTCCTGCTGCAGCGAGACGATCTTCTGCTGGAGGGTGCGGATCAGTTCGAGGCCGGTACGGTCACCGACGTGGGCGAGCCGAGGGTACTCATGGCCGCCGAAGTTGCGCTGGGAGATCCTTCCGTCCGGCGTACGGTCGAAGAGCGCCCCCCAGGTCTCCAGCTCCCAGACCCGGTCCGGCGCCTCCTTGGCGTGCAGCTCCGCCATCCGCCACTGGTTGAGGAACTTCCCGCCGCGCATGGTGTCGCGGAAGTGCACCTGCCAGTTGTCCCCGGAGTTCACGTTGCCCATGGAGGCGGCAATTCCGCCTTCCGCCATGACCGTGTGTGCCTTGCCGAAGAGCGATTTGCAGATGACCGCGGTACGGGCCCCGCGCTCCCGCGCCTCGATGGCGGCGCGCAGCCCGGCGCCACCGGCACCGACCACGACGACGTCCCACTTCTGCCGTTCGAGCTCAGTCATTCAGAAAAACCTCGGATCGTCGAAGGCGCCGGAGGCGACGAGATACACGTAGAAGTCGGCGAGCGCCACGCTGATCAGGGAGGCCCAGGCGAGGAGCATGTGCCGGGCGTTCAGCCGGCCCACCCAGCCCCACAGCCGGTAGCGCACGGGGTGCTTGGAGAAGTGCCGCAGCCGGCCGCCGATGATGTGCCGGCAGGAGTGGCAGGACAGGGTGTACGCCCAGATCAGCGTGATGTTGATCAGGAAGATCAAGGAGCCGAGGCCCATGTGGCCCCAGGCGTAGTGCTCGTCGCGGAAGGAGAGCACGGTGTCGTACGTGAGGATCCCGGCGACCGGCATCGCGGCGTAGAAGAAGTACCGGTGGATGTTCTGCATGATCAGCGGGAAGCGGGTCTCGCCGGTGTACGTCGTGTGCGGCTCGGCGACCGCGCAGGCCGGGGGTGAGGCCCAGAAGCCCCGGTAGTAGGCCTTGCGGTAGTAGTAGCAGGTCAGCCGGAAGCCGAGCGGGAAGACCAAGATCAGCAGGGCGGGGGAGAGGCCCCACCAGCTGCCGAGGATTTCCCAGTTCGGGCCGTGCCGCATGGGCGCGCAGTTCTCCGCCAGACAGGGCGAGTAGAACGGCGACACATAGGGGGCGGCGTAGTAGTCGGCGTTCGAGAAGGCCCGCCAGGTCGAGTAGACGATGAAGGCGAGGAGCCCGCCCGCGGTGACCGCGGGGGCCAGCCACCAGCGGTCGGTCCGCAGATGGCGGGCGGCGATGGCGGCCCGCGAGGCGTCGTGCACGCCGGACGGCCGGGTGGTGCGTGCGCCGTGCCGCGCGGGGGCCTTGCGCCGGGATGGTTCCGTACCTGGTTCTGTGCCGGTGGCCAAGGAACCCTCCTGGGGCGCGTTTCGAAAGGAGCGTCGTCCGGCCGTAGTGCGAGCCGGGCGGCGTCTGAGCGTGCGGGCCAGGCGTCGCCTGGCAGGCGGGACTTTCGCAACACGCCCTAGGGGGCGTGCCTGCCGCGGACGCCCAGACCCTCGTCGTCCGAGTCCGTCCACAGGGTGGCGTCGTACGGCGCTTCGGTGATCGTGATGACGCCGTCGACGGGGTGGGTGCCGGCGGCGGGCCCGGGTGGCTGCGGACCGGTGTCGGCCGTGCGCAGCCGCGCAAGGCTCCGCTCCAGCCGTCCGACGGTGCGGACCAGGTCGTCGAGGCAGTGCTGAACAGCAGTCAACTCGTCCTGCAGTGACATGACTTGCTCTCACCTCCGCAGTAGCGGGTGGCAATGCTCATGCGCATGCGAGTGTCGCGCGTCACATCCCCTTTGGGAAGGGAGCGGGCCGCCCCGTCTTTGCCCAGTGCTCCGCCGCACAGGTGAGGTTCGCGGGCCGTGCGCCGTGTCTGCGCCGTCTCGCGCGCGTGGGCACCTTCATTGGATGAGCGGAACCAGTGTGATCAGCAGCCAATGCCACCAACATACGCATCATCTGGTCCATTCGAGTACGGGTGGGCCGGGCCGGCCCCGGAGGTATCAGCCATGTCCCACGTCGGCGTCCCGCGCGGGATGGTCCGAAAGCGCCGCCCGCTCGCACTCCTTGTCGCGGGTGTGCTCACGATGCCTGCGCTCGCCGGGTGCGGCAGCTCGGACGAGGAGGGCACCGCAGCCGTCGCCGTTCCGCAGGACGTAGCCCCCGCGGGCCGGGGCCAGATCGCCGAGGGCGGCACGGTCAACTGGGCGATCGACGCGATGCCCGCGACCTTCAACGCCTTCCAGGCGGACGCCGACGCCACCACCACACGCATCACCGGGGCACTGCTGCCGACGCTCTTCCCGCTCGACGCCAAGGGCACCCCGCAGATGAACCGGGACTATCTGAAATCGGCAGAGGTTGTCGAGCGCGAGCCCAAGCAGGTCGTGCTCTACCGGCTCAACCAGCAGGCGGTCTGGAGCGACGGCCGGGAGATCGGAGCTCCCGACTTCGTCGCCCAGTGGCGGGCGCTGAGCGGCAAGGACTCGGCGTTCTGGACCGCCCGCAATGCCGGCTACGAGCGGATCGAACGGATCGAGCGAGGCGCCAACGACCTGGAGGTCCGGGTCACCTTCGCCAAGCCGTACGCGGACTGGCGCGCCCTCTTCTCCCCGCTGTACCCCAAGGAGGTGACCGGCTCCCCGAAGGCCTTCAACGACGGAGCGCGGACCATGCTGAAGGCCACCTCCGGACCCTTCCGGCTGCGCAGCGTGGACCAGGAGAAGGGCGCCATCACCCTGGTCCGCGACCCGCGCTGGTGGGGCGGCCAGGCGAAGCTCGACTCGATCGTTTTCCGTGCGGTCAAGCCGCAGGACCGCACCGCGGCGCTGGTCGAGGGCAAGATCGACGTCGCCGATGTCGACGCGGCGGCGGCGCACCGGATCGTGGCGGCGGGACGGGACAAGGGGGGCAACGGGCAACCGCTCACCCACGGCCCCGGCTGGGAGAGCGGCCCGGCCGCGGCGATGCGCTCCTGGGCCGTGGCGCATGGCTCGGACGAGAAAGCGGCGGCGGTCGCCCGGGCGGCCAGGGAGAAGGTCAGGGCGGCCGCCGAGGTGTACGCCTCCGAGCAGGACAGGCTGCGCGCCTACGTTCTGCGCAAGTCGCTGGAGCCCGCCTACACCCAGCTCGCGCTGAACGGCGAGTCCAGGCCACTGGCCGACAATCGGGTGCGCCGCGCGGTCGCCCGGGCCCTGAACCGCCAGGAGCTCGCCGACGTCGTACTGAGTCCGCTCGGCCTGCCCGCTGCCCCGCTCGGCAGCCACCTGGCAGTGGCCGGACAGCGCGGCTACCACGACAGCAGTGGGGCGCTCGGCGACCAGGACACCGGGGCGGCGCAGGCGCTGCTGGCGGACGCCGGCTGGACCCGGGACGGCGCGGCGAAGAAGCCCGGCGGCACGAAGGCGGGCAGCGCGGGCGAGAAGACTAAGGGCAAGGCAGCTGAGGAGAAGGCGGGCGAGGCCACGAAGGAAGCGAAGGCCACGAAGGAAGGGAAGGCCGCGAAGGAAGGGAAGGCCGCGAAGACCGACGGCGACAACAAGCCGGGTGACGGTGAAGGAATCAGCCGCGTCCTCGCCCCCGCTCCGGCCGCCGCCGTCCAGAGCGCCGCGCTGCTGCGCCAGGCCGGAACCTTCTCGGACGCGTACGCCGAGGCCCGTACCGTCACCGATACCCGTCCTGCCGAGGGCACCCGGGAGAAGGTCACCGCCCAGGAGCGCGGGCCGGGCGGCGCCGTCGGCGCCTACGCCCCCGAGGGGACTGCGGCACCGGCGGCCCCGGCCAAGGGGGGCGCCGAGTCCGTCCGCGGCCCCCTCGGCAAGGACGGTAAGTTGCTGACCTTGCGTTTCGTCCTGCCGTCCGGACCCGGCTCGGAGTCGCTGCGGACCGTGGGGGACAAGATTTCGGCCATGCTCGATTCGGTCGGCATCCGCACCGAGATCATCAAGGTCTCGGACGCCAGCTACTTCAAGGACCATGTCGCCTCCGGCGACTACGACCTGGCGCTGTACTCCTGGCCCGCCACCGCCTACCCGGCCACCGACGACCGGCCGATCTTCGCCAAGCCGGTCCCTGCCACCGACGGTTCGCTGCTCGTCGAGCAGAACTACACCCGCGTCGGTACGGACCACATCGACCAGCTCTTCGACCAGGCGGTCTCCGAACTCGACGAGGGGGCTGCCGAGGACCTGATGAAGCAGGCGGACGCCCGGATCTGGGCGGCCGCAGGGTCGATTCCGCTGTATCAGCGCCCACAGCTCGTGGCCACCGACAAGAAGCTTGTGAATGTCGGCGCCTTCGGCTTCGGATTCCCGCACTACCAGGACATCGGTTTCAAGAAGCCGCAAGCGGCAGGATCTCCCGCGAATCGTAAGAAGTAGCAGGTCAGGGCCGCAGTAGAAGCTCAGAAGTGACTCAATTCCCTTGCCCGCCGAGGCACTCGGCGGGCAAGGTCGTGGCTACCTGTTGACCCGGGCGCCCCATGCGCGGACACCCCCCACACCGCGCATCCCCTCTCCCTCCGAAGTCGCTCAACTGCCGCGTTGAGGCGCTCCCCGGCCGGGGAGTCCGTGGCCGCCGGTGAAATTCGCCGGAAGACACGACGACGGGGGCAGAAACACGAAGCGCGAGGGCGATGGGCTGCCATCGCGTCCGAAGGGCGGGGGAGGCGGCTCCGGTCCGGGAGGCGGCAGACAGGGGCCCCGGCCGCGCGGCCGGACGGCCGGTATGTGGCGTACAGCACCCTCCGGCCGGTCGAGGCCGATTTCCGCTTCTTCGCAGCGGGGGGAGCGAAGGGCGAGCAGACCGTCGGACATGTGGCGAACTGAACGGTTTCGGGTGCCTGAGCAGTCGGCTGTGACGAGGCGTTCGGCGGGAACGGCCCGGCCGCGGCCCGCGCAGCCGACGGCGCCGGTCGCCGTCTGTGAGCGGCCGGTAACCCTTGCCCAGGAAGCCGCTACGGCGCCAGCCCCGTACCATGGGGGGTAGCCGTGGCGTGTCCGCCCGGCGGGCGTACGAGGACTTGAGACCGACTAAGACGCCTGATCCCACGATCCGAGAGAAGCGCAAGCCACCCATGCCCACGCGCCACGACATCCGTAACGTAGCCATCGTCGCCCACGTCGACCACGGCAAGACCACGCTGGTCGACGCCATGCTCAAGCAGGCCGGCGCCTTCGCCGCGCACGCCGCCGAGCACCTCGACGACCGCATGATGGACTCGAACGACCTGGAGCGTGAGAAGGGCATCACGATCCTCGCCAAGAACACGGCGGTGAAGTATCACCCCAAGGACGGCGGGGAACCGATCACGATCAACATCATCGACACCCCCGGCCACGCCGACTTCGGCGGCGAGGTCGAGCGCGGTCTCTCGATGGTGGACGCGGTCGTGCTGCTCGTCGATGCCTCCGAGGGCCCGCTCCCGCAGACCCGCTTCGTGCTGCGCAAGGCGCTCGCCGCGAAGATGCCGGTCATCCTCTGCATCAACAAGACGGACCGTCCGGACTCGCGGATCGCCGAGGTCGTCGACGAGACGTACGACCTGTTCCTGGACCTGGACGCGGACGAGGACCAGATCGAGTTCCCGATCGTCTACGCCTGCGCCCGTGACGGCGTCGCCTCGCTGACCAAGCCGGAGGACGGCACCGTCCCGGCCGACAGCGAGAACCTGGAGCCGTTCTTCAGCACGATCCTGGCGCACGTCCCGGCTCCGGAGTACGACGACGAGGCGCCGCTGCAGGCCCACGTCACCAACCTGGACGCCGACAACTTCCTCGGTCGTATCGCGCTCTGCCGCGTCGAGCAGGGCGAGCTGCGCAAGGGCCAGACCGTCACCTGGATCAAGCGCGACGGCACGATGTCCAACGTCCGCATCACCGAGCTGCTGATGACCGAGGCGCTCACCCGCAAGCCGGCCGAGAAGGCGGGCCCGGGCGACATCTGCGCCATCGCCGGTATCCCGGACATCATGATCGGCGAGACGCTGGCCGACCCCGAGAACCCGGTCGCGCTTCCGTTGATCACGGTCGACGAGCCGGCCATCTCGATGACCATCGGTACGAACACCTCGCCGCTCGTCGGCAAGGGGGGCAAGGGCCACAAGGTCACCGCCCGCCAGGTGAAGGACCGCCTCGACCGCGAGCTGATCGGTAACGTGTCGCTCCGCGTCCTGGACACCGAGCGCCCCGACGCCTGGGAGGTCCAGGGCCGCGGCGAGCTCGCGCTGGCCATCCTCGTCGAGCAGATGCGCCGCGAGGGCTTCGAGCTCACGGTCGGCAAGCCGGAGGTCGTCACCAAGCAGATCGACGGCAAGACGTACGAGCCGATCGAGCGCATGACGATCGACTCCCCCGAGGAGCACCTCGGTGCGATCACGCAGCTGATGGCGACCCGCAAGGGCCGCATGGAGACGATGACGAACCACGGTTCGGGCTGGGTCCGCATGGAGTGGATTGTCCCGTCCCGCGGCCTCATCGGCTTCCGTACGGAGTTCCTGACGCAGACCCGCGGTACGGGCATCGCGCACTCCATCTTCGAGGGCCACGAGCCGTGGTTCGGCGAGCTGCGCACCCGTCACAACGGCTCGCTGGTCGCCGACCGCGCGGGTTCCGTGACGCCGTTCGCGATGGTCAACCTCCAGGAGCGCGGTGTCATCTTCACCGAGGCCGGCACGGAGGTGTACGAGGGCATGATCATCGGCGAGAACTCCCGCGCCGACGACATGGACGTGAACATCACCAAGGAGAAGAAGCTCACCAACATGCGTGCCGCCTCCGCGGACACCACGGAGAACGTGGTGCCGGCCCGGAAGCTGTCGCTGGAGCAGTCCCTGGAGTTCTGCCGCGAGGACGAGTGCATCGAGGTGACTCCGGAGACCGTGCGTATCCGCAAGGTCGTCCTGGACCAGAAGGAGCGCGGCCGCGCCGCGTCGCGCGCCAAGCGCTGACCTGACGCACGTCCGGTTCGAGACCCGGCCCCCCGCACGCTGTGCGGGGGGCCGGGTCTTTTCTTGCCACTTCAGCACTTGTGTGCGACAGGGAATGTTCTTTCGGCTCCATGTTCCCGATCGTGATGTGTGCACTCGTCCCCCATGACGCCCGGGAGTCCCTCAACTCGGCGTCCTGGGTCGTCTCCAGCCTCGACGTGAACGTCAGCGGCACGCCGGCAAAGGCCGGCGAGAAGACCGGGGAGAAGAGCGAGAGCGTCACCCTGAACCTGAACAAGTCGGGTACCTGTGTGGCCTTCCATGCCGCGTACAAGGCCTCCGGCTACTACAAGGCCAAGACCTGCAACGGCCGTCGCACGGGATTCAGCACGATGGGATACGGCAAGGTGGTCAGCTGAAGCAAGTCGGCGGAGGGCGCCATCAATTGCGTCACGAAGACCAAGTCCGGCACGGTGCAGCGCGCGGTCAAGGCGTACTGCCCGTAGCGGCTCCGGGTTGAGCGGACCGTAGTTGACGGCCCGGCGTCCGTCCCTGTGAGGGAGGGGGGCCGGGCCGGTGTCCTGTGCTCGGCGAGGCCGTACGGGCACTTCCGGGCGTGGTCGGTCAACTCGGTTTCGTGGCTCGATCGTCCGGTTATCGACCGTCGCTCTCCGAATCGCGTATTAACAGTCCGTTTCAGGGGTGTCTGTCTGGGATTACTTTGTCCGGATTTCGAGCCGCACGCACGACTGATGTTGTCAAACCGAGACCCTTTAAGTGTGGTTTACAGCCTGGCTGTACTCAATAGTTGGCTCCATTGAGCTCGGGTCAATGGGTCACGCGCCTTGGGGAGCGCCGACTCACGAGCACACTGGGGTAACGGATCTTCGCCGTCAGGGGTGTCGGCGCGGCATCGGTTGCCCCCTCTTGCAGTGAACAAGTGGACTCATGAGGAGGAAACCCATGCGTGGTGCCAACAGCGCCAAGTGGGTCGCGGGGGCGATTGTTATCGCGCTGGCCGCGACCGCCTGTGGTGGCAGCGACAGCGGTGACAAGAAGAACGAGGGTTCCAGCAAGTCTGGCGGCACCTTCAAGCTCGGCATCACCGAGCCGGTCGCGATCGACCCGTACAACGCGCAGGAGTCCGAGGGCATCCTCGTCACGGACAACCTCTTCACCGGCCTGTACGAGCCCACGGCCGACGGCAAGGTCATCCCGGCGCTCGCCGAGTCGAAGGAAGTCAGCGACGACGGCAAGACCTGGACTTTCAAGATCAAGGCCGGCACCAAGTTCACCAATGGTGAGCCGGTGAACGCCGAGGCGTTCATCCGTGGTTGGAACCGTGTGGCGCAGAAGAAGTCCGCCTCGGACGTGGCCTACCACCTCGGCGGCATCGATGGCTTCGCCGATGTCCAGGCCGGCAAGTCCGACGCCCTCTCCGGTCTGAAGGCCGTGGACGAGAACACCCTTCAGGTGAAGCTCTCCGCTCCGGACTTCGAGTTCGACACCAAGACCACCCACACTGTGTTCAGCCCCGTGCCGAAGGTGGCGGGTGACGGCAAGAACGCGGCGTTCAACGTGGCCCCGATCGGCAACGGCCCCTTCAAGCTGCAGGGCAAGTGGGAGCACAACAAGAAGATCACGCTCGTTCGTAACGACGACTACGGTCTGACCAAGGCGAAGATCGACAAGGTCGAGGTCAGCATTCTGAACTCGAGCAACGGCGTGACCCTTGAGTACCAGGGCTTCCAGTCCGGCCAGTTCGACTGGGCCCGGATGCCGGTTCCGCAGATGCCGGCCGCCAAGGCCAAGTACGAGCCCCAGGGCGAGTGGATCGCGGTTGACGCCAATGGCATGAACTATCTCCTCCCGATCGCCGACAACGGTCCGCTGAAGTCGGCGAAGGCGCGTGAGGCCGTCTCGTACGCGATCGACCGGGACGCCATCATCAAGGGCGTCTTCCAGGGCACGATGACCAAGTCGACGACGATCCTGCCGCCGGCCTTCGCGGACGTCTACACCAAGGACCTCTGCAAGTCCTGCATCCAGCAGGACAAGGTGAAGGCCAAGGCGCTCGCCGCCGAGGCCGGCCTGAAGCCGGGCACCACGGTCGACATCGGCTACAACACGGGCGCGGGCCACGAAGAGTGGATCCAGGCCGTTGCGCAGCAACTGAAGGACGTCCTCGGCCTCAAGGTCAACGCGCAGGGCAAGCCCTTCGCCGAGCTCCTGAGCGACCAGCAGAAGCCGAAGGCGACCGGCATGTACCGCTTCGCCTGGGGCGCGGACTACCCGACGCCGGACAACTTCCTGTTCCCGCTGCTCGACACCGCGTCCATCAACAAGGACGCGTCGGGCAAGGTCACCGGTGACAACCGCGCCCGCTACAGCAACAAGAAGTTCGACGCCCTGCTGACCAAGGCCCGTGGCGAGAAGGACCTGGCGGCCCGCAACGTGATCTACAAGGAGGCCGAGAAGGTCGCCATGGACGACGTTGCGCTGATTCCGCTGTGGAACCGCACTCAGCTCCGTCTCGCCAACACCAAGAAGTGGGCGAACCTCAAGATGGACTTCCACGAGGACCCGAACCTCGCTGAGATCAGCCTGAAGTGATCAACCGCCGCTTGTGAATGCGGCGTAACCGGGGGCCGTGGCGTCAAGCTCGAGTTCGGGCTCGCTCGCCACGGCCCCCGACGACCGTCGGGAGCGGTGCGATCCGCCCTCCCGTCCCGACCCCGTCCCCACCCGGGGCGCGGATGGCTGCTCAGGTGTGGCAGTGAGGTAGAAAGGCAAGTCATGGGTAGGTATGTGGCGCGTCGGCTGGGCCAGTTGGTTGTGGTCGTGCTCGGCGCGACGATGGTCCTGTTCGTGTGCCTGTTCGTGCTCCCCGGAGACCCCGTGGGTCAGATCGCGGGCAGCGACAAGGCGCGCGACCCGGCCGTGATCAAGGAGCTGCACGAGCGGTACGGGCTCGACAAACCCTTGGTCGTGCAGTACGGCAATTACGTGACCAAGCTGGCAAAGGGTGACCTCGGCGAGGACTTCACGCAGGGCCGCCCGGTCACGGAGATCCTGCAGCCGAAGCTGGTGAACACGGGCAAGCTCGCCGTCACGGCGATCGTGTTCGACATCGTCATCGGCATGGCCGCCGGCATCGTCGCGGCGATGCGGAGATACTCGGTCTGGGATGTGTCGGTGACGTTCTTCACCACCGCCGCCATCGGTATCCCCACGTTCGTTCTGGGTATGCTGATGCAGAGCATCTTCGTGATCAAGCTGGGCTGGTTCGAGCTCCTCGCCGACGGCAGCTTCAAATCGATGATCCTTCCCGCGATGACGCTGGCCATCATCGACGCCGCACTGGTGGCGCAGCTGGCCCGGAGCTCCATGCTCGAAGTGCTGCGCGCCGACTACGTCAAGACGGCCGTGGCCAAGGGCCTTCCCCGCCGGACCATTCTCACTCGGCACATCCTGCGGAATTCGGTCATCCCGGTCATCACCTATCTGGGCATCTCCTTCGGAACCCTGCTCGGTGGCGCGATCCTCACCGAAACGATCTTCAACTGGGACGGAATCGGGCTCGCGCTGATCCAGGCGATCCAGCAGAACAACAACCCCATCATCGTGGGGGTGGTGACGATCAGTGTGGCGATCTTCGTCGTGCTGAACCTGATCGTCGACCTGCTGTATGCAGCCCTCGACCCGCGCATCCGCCTCTCCTGACCCGGCAGGGTCGTCCCGAACTAGGAGTCACACCATGACTGAGCTCGTCACGGGCACGGAGGAGCCGACGGCGGCCGATCCCGCCGCGGCGGCACAGGGTGCCGAGCCGAATGTCGCGAAGGTCAGCCAGTGGGCCGACATCCGCGCCCGGTTCTTCGCCAACAAGCTGGCAGTTGTCGGCCTGGGCATCCTGACCGTCCTGATACTGGTGGCGATATTCGCGCCACTTCTCGCCCCCCACGATCCGCTGAAGCAGGACCTGACAGCAACCCTGCAGTCCCCCGGCGGCGCACATCTTCTCGGTACCGATTCCCTCGGCCGGGACCAGTTGTCCCGTCTGATCTACGGAAGCCGCATCGCGGTGATCGTCGGCGTCACGTCGATCCTGGTCGCCGCCGGGCTCGGCATCATTTTCGGCGCCCTGGCCGGCTACTTCGGCCGGATCACGGACTCGATCATCATGCGCGTCGCAGACGTCTTCTTCGCCTTCCCGCTGCTCATCGGCGCCATCGTCATCATCCTGCTGATGGGACGCGGCGTGCTCCCCGTCGTGCTCTCGCTGGGCATCTTCTCCTGGGCCACCTACGCCCGACTGGTGCGCAGCCAGATCCTCTCGGTGCGCGAGATGGACTATGTCCATGCCGCCGCCGCGCTGGGGGCCGGCAAGGCGAGGATCATCCGTAAGCACGTCCTGCCCAACTCGCTGACTGCTGTACTGGTCTACGCGACCAGCAACGTCGGTATCGCGATCGTCGCGGAGGCCTCGCTCTCCTACCTGGGCGTCGGCGTCAGCCCCGAGGTCGCGGAGTGGGGCAACATGATCGCCTCCGGCAAGGACTTCATGGGCGTCAAGGACTTCATGTGGACCTACCCGAGCATCGCGATCGTGGTCACGTGCCTCGGCTTCATCCTCCTCGGCAACGGTCTGCGCGACGCGCTCGACCCGAAGCTCCGGTGAGGTCCCCCCATGAGTCGAACCAATGTGAGCAAGCAGGACGAAGGTGACGGCATGACCACGGTCGACATGGCCACCTCGAGCACCGGGGCGGCCGGCACCGCGCCCCTGCTCGAAGTGCGCGATCTGCATGTGGAATTCAAGGTCCGTGACGACATAGCCAAGGCCGTCAACGGAGTCAGCTACAGCGTCAACGCCGGTGAGACGCTCGCCGTGCTCGGCGAGTCGGGTTCCGGCAAGTCCGTGACCGCGCAGGCGATCATGGGCATCCTGGACAGCCCGCCCGGACGTATCTCGCGCGGCGAGGTGCTCTTCCATGGCGAGGACATCCTCAAGCTGCCGGAGAACGAGCGGCGCAAGCTGCGCGGCGCGAAGATGGCGATGATCTTCCAGGACGCGCTGTCCTCGCTGAACCCGGTCCTCTCCGTCGGCTTCCAGCTCGGCGAGATGTTCCGGGCGCACCAGGGGCTCTCCCGCAAGGACGCCAAGATCAAGGCGATCGAGCTCATGGAACGGGTCCGCATCCCCGCCGCCAAGCAGCGGGTGGGCGACTACCCGCACCAGTTCTCCGGTGGTATGCGCCAGCGCATCATGATCGCTATGGCGCTGGCCCTGGAACCGGACCTGATCATCGCGGACGAGCCCACCACGGCCCTGGACGTCACCGTTCAGGCCCAGGTCATGGACCTGCTGGCGGAGCTGCAGCGTGAGTACAACATGGGTCTCATCCTGATCACCCACGACCTCGGTGTGGTTGCCGATGTCGCGGACAAGATCGCGGTGATGTACGCGGGCCGGATCGTCGAGACCGCGCCGATCGGCGAGCTGTACAAGCGGCCGGCCCACCCGTACACGCGTGGTCTGCTCGACTCGATCCCGCGCCTGGACCAGAAGGGGCAGGAGCTCTACGCGATCAAGGGCCTGCCCCCCAACCTGCTGAAGATTCCGACCGGTTGCGCGTTCAACCCGCGGTGCCCCAAGGCGCAGGACATCTGCCGCACCGATGTTCCGGACCTGCTGCCGGTCACCGAGCTCGACGGTGGCGAGCTGGTCGGCCGCGGCAGCGCGTGCCACTTCTGGAAGGAGCAGCTCCATGGCTGACCTCAACAAGGCCGATGCGCCCATGGACGCCACGCCGAACGTCACCGAGGTCGAGACGGTGGATGCCGCGACGGCCGAGGAGGCCGTGGCCGCCATCAACGCTCCGGTCGAGCGCGGCGAGCCGATCCTGCAGGTGCGCAACCTGGTCAAGCACTTCCCGCTGACCCAGGGCATCCTGCTCAAGCGGCAGATCGGCGCGGTCAAGGCGGTCGACGGCATCTCCTTCGACCTGCACCAGGGCGAGACTCTCGGCATCGTGGGTGAGTCCGGCTGTGGCAAGTCCACCGTCGCCAAGGTGCTGATGATGCTGGAGACGGCGACCGCGGGCGAGGTCTTCTTCAAGGGCCAGGACATCACCAAGCTGTCCGGGCGCGCGCTCAAGGCCGTACGCCGCAACATCCAGATGGTGTTCCAGGACCCGTACACGTCGCTGAACCCGCGCATGACGGTCGGCGACATCATCGGGGAGCCCTTCGACATCCACCCCGAGGTGGCCCCGAAGGGCGACCGTCGGCGCAGGGTCCAGGACCTGCTGGATGTCGTCGGCCTCAACCCGGAGTACATCAACCGGTACCCGCACCAGTTCTCCGGCGGCCAGCGCCAGCGCATCGGCATCGCCCGCGGCCTTGCGCTCAATCCGGAGATCATCATCTGCGACGAGCCGGTCTCGGCTCTGGACGTCTCCGTCCAGGCGCAGGTCATCAACCTGATGGAGAAGCTGCAGGACGAGTTCAACCTCTCCTACATCTTCATCGCGCACGATCTGTCGATCGTCCGGCACATCTCCGACCGGGTCGGCGTCATGTACCTCGGCAAGATGGCCGAGATCGGTACGGAGACGCAGATCTACGACCACCCGACGCACCCCTACACTCAGGCGCTGCTGTCGGCGGTCCCGGTTCCGGACCCGGAGGCCCGCGAGAGCCGCGAGCGGATCATTCTGACCGGTGACGTCCCGTCACCGGCGAACCCGCCGTCGGGCTGCCGCTTCCGCACCCGCTGCTGGAAGGCCGAGGACAAGTGCGCGACGGAGGAGCCGCTGCTGGCGATCCCCGAGCGCTTCAAGGCCTCGGAGACCGCGGCCGCGCATGAGTCGGCCTGCCACTTCGCCGAGGAGAAGAACGTCGTCGGCGCGGCATGATGCTGCCTCGACAGGCATAACAACGACAGGGCGCCCGGAACACGGTTCCGGGCGCCCTGTCGTGTGCCCGCGCAGTCACTCCGGGCGGTCCCGGCAGGCGTATGTCCAGGTGCCGGACTTCGACCGGGTTGCTGCGGCCGTTCCGGTGACGGGGCAACACAGACGGCTGTCGTGCTGATGCGTTGATCTTTTGATGAGGTGATATTTGGCGCTACATGCGATGTGGACCGATAAGGAGGCTTTCCATGCGCGGAGCCACACAAGCCAAGTGGGCCGCCTGCGCGGTTGCCGTCGCCCTGACGGCGACGGCCTGCGGCGGGGGCGGCGGTGGTGGCGGGGGTGGTGGCGCCCATGGGATTGTGAGCTCCTCCTGGGGTGACCCGCAGAACCCTCTGGAGCCCGCCAACACCAACGAGGTGCAGGGCGGCAAAGTCCTCGACATGGTCTTCCGTGGGCTGAAGAAGTACGACCCGAAGACCGGTGCGGCCACGAACATGCTGGCCGAAAAGATCGAGTCCACCGACTCGCAGAACTTCACCATCACAGTGAAGGACGGCTGGACCTTCAGCAACGGCGAGAAGGTCACGGCGAACTCTTTCGTGGACGCCTGGAACTACGGTGCCCTGCTGAAGAACAATCAGAAGAACGCCTACTTCTTCGGCTACATCGACGGCTACGACAAGGTCCACCCGAACACCGGCAATGCCTCCGCGGCCACGCTGTCCGGCCTCAAGGTCGTCAACCCCAGGACCTTCACCGTCAAGCTGTCGCAGAAGTTCTCGCTCTGGCCGGACACCCTCGGCTACCCGGCCTTCGCGCCCCTGCCGAAGAGCTTCTTCACCGACCACGCCGCCTGGCTGTCCAAGCCCGTCGGCAACGGCCCTTACACCATTGAGTCGTACACCAAGGGCTCCGTGATGAGCCTGCGCAAGTGGGACGGTTACCCCGGGGACGACAAGGCGCGGAACGGCGGCATCGACCTCAAGGTCTACACGGACAGCAACACCGCCTACACCGACCTGGTCGCGGGCAATCTCGACCTCGTCGACGACGTACCGGCCTCGCAGCTGAAGAACGTCAAGGCGGACCTGGGCGACCGCTACATCAACACCCCGGCAGGCATCATCCAGACGATCGCCTTCCCCTTCTACGACAAGAAGTGGGACACCCCCGCGGGCATCAAGGTCCGGCAGGGCCTGTCGATGGCGATCAACCGGGACCAGATCACCAGCCAGATCTTCCAGAAGACCCGCACTCCCGCCTCCGACTGGACCTCCCCGGTCCTCGGCGAGGGGGGCGGCTTCAAGAAGGGGCTGTGCGGTGCCCCGTGCGAGTACAACGCGGCGGACGCCAAGAAGCTGGTCCAGGAGGGCGGCGGGATCCCCGGCGGCCAGCTGAAGATCTCGTACAACGCGGACACCGGCTCGCACAAGGAGTGGGTCGACGCCGTCTGCAACAGCATCAACAACGCGCTGGGCAACAACAAGGCCTGCGTCGGCGCCCCGATCGGCACCTTCGCCGACTTCCGCAGCCAGGTCTCCCAGCAGAAGCTGACCGGCCCCTGGCGTGCGGGCTGGCAGATGGACTACCCGCTGATCCAGAACTTCCTGCAGCCGACCTACTACACGAACGCCTCGTCCAACGACGGCAAGTGGAGCAGCAAGCAGTTCGACTCGCTGATCGACAAGGCCAACGCCGAGTCCGACAAGGCCAAGGCCGTCTCCACGTTCCAGGACGCGGAGAGAGTCCTCGCCGAACAGATGCCCGTCATCCCGCTCTGGTACCAGAACGGCAGCGCCGGCTACTCGGACCGGATCACCAACGTCTCCCTGAACCAGTTCAGCGTCCCGGTGTACGAGCAGATCACGGTCAAGTAGGACCCGGAAGCCGGGTGGCCGGTGCACCCCCGCACCGGCCACCCGGCTTCCCCATCCCGAGCAACTGCCCCCGCGACCCCCGGAGCCCCTCATGGGACGTTATGTGATCCGGCGGCTGCTGCAGATGATCCCGGTCTTCTTCGGCACCACGCTGTTGATCTTCCTCATGGTGAACGTGATGGGTGACCCCATTGCGGGTCTCTGCGGCGAGCGCCAGTGCGATCCTGCGACCGCCGCCCGACTCCGCGCGGAATTCGGCCTCGATAAGCCGGTCTGGCAGCAGTACGTCACCTACATGGGCAATGTCTTCACCGGCGACTTCGGCACCGCGTTCAACGGCCAGAAGGTCACTGAGCTGATGGCCACCGCCTTCCCCATCACCCTCAGGCTCACCATCGTCGCGATCGTTTTCGAGATCGTCATCGGCATCAGCCTCGGCGTCGTCACCGGCCTGCGGCGCGGCCGGCCCGCCGACACCACCGCGCTGGTCCTGACCCTCGTCGTGATCTCCGTCCCGACGTTCGTCACCGGTTTGCTGCTCCAGCTCCTCCTCGGTATCCAGTGGGGCATCGTCAAGCCGTCCGTCTCCCCACAGGCGCCGGTCAACGAGCTGCTCGTCCCCGGATTCGTTCTCGCCTCCGTCTCCCTGGCGTACGTCACCCGGCTCACCCGGACCTCGATCGCCGAGAACGCCCGCGCCGACTATGTCCGTACCGCCGTCGCCAAGGGTCTCCCCAGGCGCCGGGTCGTCGTCCGGCACCTGCTGCGCAACTCGCTGATCCCCGTCGTCACCTTCATCGGTACGGACGTGGGCGCCCTGATGGGAGGGGCGATCGTCACCGAGCGCATCTTCAACATCCACGGCGTCGGCTACCAGCTCTACCAGGGCATCCTGCGCCAGAACTCCCAGACCGTCGTCGGGTTCGTCACCATCCTGGTCCTCGTCTTCCTGGCGGCCAACCTGGTCGTCGACCTCCTGTACGCCGTACTCGACCCGAGGATCCGCTATGCCTGAGCAGACGCCGGACGAAGCGATCTCCGCGGGAGGAGCGGGTGCGGGGATGGGCCTTGCGGTCGAGGAAGGGGAGACGCTGGAGAAGACCCCGGGCGGCCCCGAGGGGACGGGACCCGCGGAGAAGCCGCGCAGTCTCTGGTCGGACGCCTGGCGCGACCTGCGCCGCAACCCGGTCTTCATCATCTCCGCCCTGATCATCCTCTTCCTGGTGATCATCTCGATCTGGCCGTCGCTGATCGCGGACCAGGACCCCCTCAACTGCGATCTGGGCAAGGCCCAGGAAGGCTCCCAGCCCGGCCATCCGTTCGGCTTCGACGGACAGGGCTGCGACGTCTACACCCGTACCGTCCACGGAGCCAGGGCCTCGGTCACCGTGGGCGTCTGCGCCACCCTCGGGGTCTCGCTCCTCGGCGGCATCCTGGGCGGGCTGGCCGGCTTCTTCGGCGGCTGGTGGGACTCGGTCCTCTCCCGTATCACCGACGTCTTCTTCGGCATCCCGGTCGTCCTCGGCGGTCTGGTCTTCCTCTCCGTGGTGACCGGCTCCACCGTGTGGCCGGTGATCGGCTTCATCGTCCTGCTGGGCTGGCCGCAGATCGCCCGTATCGCCCGCGGCTCGGTCATCACCGCCAAGCAGAACGACTACGTGCAGGCGGCCCGCGCGCTCGGCGCCTCCAACAGCCGGATGATGCTCCGCCACATCACCCCGAACGCCATCGCTCCGGTCATCGTCGTCGCGACCATCGCCCTCGGTACGTACATCTCGCTGGAGGCGACCCTCTCGTACCTCGGTGTCGGACTGAAACCACCGGCGGTCTCCTGGGGCATCGACATCTCCGCAGCCTCCCCGTACATCCGCAACGCCCCGCACATGCTGCTCTGGCCCGCCGGGGCGCTGGCGATCACCGTGCTCGCGTTCATCATGCTCGGCGACGCGGTCCGCGACGCCCTCGACCCCAAGCTGCGCTGAGGAGCCCGCCGCGATGTTGCTCGAAGTGCGCGATCTGCACGTGGAGTTCCACACCCGGGACGGGGTGGCCAAGGCTGTCAACGGGGTCAACTACTCGGTGGCCGAAGGTGAGACGCTCGCCGTGCTCGGCGAGTCCGGCTCCGGCAAGTCGGTCACCGCGCAGGCGATCATGGGGATCCTCGACATGCCGCCCGGGAAGATCAGCGGCGGCGAGATCGTCTTCAAGGGCCGCGATCTGCTGAAACTGAAGGCGGAGGAGCGCCGGAAGGTCCGCGGTCAGCAGATGGCCATGATCTTCCAGGACGCCCTGTCCTCCCTCAACCCCGTGCTCAGCGTGGGGGAACAACTCGGCGAGATGTTCGTGGTGCACCGAGGGGCGTCCCGCAAGGACGCCAGGCTGAAGGCCATCGAGCTGATGGACCGGGTCCGCATCCCCGCCGCGAAGGAACGGGCCGGGAACTACCCGCACCAATTCTCCGGCGGCATGCGCCAGCGCATCATGATCGCCATGGCGCTGGCGCTGGAACCGTCGCTGATCATCGCGGACGAACCCACCACCGCCCTCGATGTGACCGTCCAGGCCCAGGTGATGGACCTCCTCGCCGAGCTCCAGCGCGAGCTCAACATGGGCCTCATCCTGATCACCCACGACCTGGGCGTGGTCGCCGATGTCGCCGACTACATCGCCGTGATGTATGCGGGCCGGATCGTGGAGTCGGCCCCCGTCCACGAGATCTACAGGGCGCCCGCCCACCCGTACACCAAGGGCCTGCTCCAGTCGATTCCGCGGCTGGACCAGAAGGGCCAGGAGCTGTACGCCATCAAGGGACTGCCGCCCAACCTGCTGCGCATCCCGCCCGGCTGCGCCTTCAACCCGCGCTGCCCGATGGCCCAGGAGATCTGCCGCGGCGAGGTGCCGCCGCTGTTCGAGGTGGCCGAACACCGCGAGAGCGCCTGCTACTTCTGGAAGGAGACGCTCGATGCGCGCTGAACAGGGGGGCATTCGCACGGGCGGCGAACCCATTCTGGAGGTCATCGACCTCGTCAAGCACTACCCGCTGACCCAGGGCATCCTGTTCAAGAAGCAGGTCGGTGCGGTCAAGGCGGTCGACGGTGTCTCGTTCGAGCTGGCCGTGGGCGAGACCCTCGGCATCGTGGGGGAGTCCGGCTGCGGCAAGTCGACCGTCGCCAAGATGCTCGTCCATCTGGAACAGCCGACGTCCGGCGCGATCAAGTACAAGGGCGAGGACATCACCAAGCTGTCCGGACGAGCGCTGAAGGCCGTGCGGCGCAACATCCAGATGGTGTTCCAGGACCCGTACACCTCGCTCAATCCGCGGATGACGGTCGGCGACATCATCGGGGAGCCGTACGAGATCCACCCCGAGGTCGCGCCCAAGGGCGAGCGGCGGCGCAAGGTGCAGGACCTGCTCGATGTGGTCGGCCTCAACCCGGAGTACATCAACCGCTATCCGCACCAGTTCTCCGGCGGCCAGCGCCAGCGCATCGGCATCGCCCGCGGGCTGGCCCTCCACCCCGAGATCATCGTCGCCGACGAACCGGTCTCGGCCCTCGACGTCTCCGTACAGGCCCAGGTCATCAACCTGCTCGACCGGCTGCAGGCGGAGTTCAACCTGAGTTACGTCTTCATCGCGCACGACCTCTCGATCGTCCGGCACATCTCCGACCGGGTGGGCGTGATGTACCTGGGCAGGCTCGCCGAGATCGGTACGGACGAGCAGATCTACGATCACCCCACGCACCCGTACACCCAGGCTCTGCTGTCCGCGGTGCCGGTGCCGGACCCGAGGGCGCGCGAGTACCGCGAGCGGATCATCCTGCACGGCGACGTGCCCTCCCCGGCCAACCCGCCGTCCGGCTGCCGCTTCCGTACCCGCTGCTGGAAGGCGCAGGAGCGGTGCGCAGTGGAGGTGCCGCTGCTCGCGGTCCCGGCCGTCTTCCGCCTGACGGACACCGCGGCAGCACACGATTCGGCGTGCCATTTCGCGGAGGAGAAGCAGGTGGTGCCGCCGGAGGAGCCCGGCGGGTCCGGTGAGCCGGCTGCACCTGACGACTGAGCCGGCTGCACCCGACGACGGCACGAGCGAGGGCGACGGGCCGGCACCCTCGCCCGGAGCTGCGCACGCCGACTGACCGCGGCCGGGAACGCGACCCCGGATTCGTTGACGCGCGGGCAACGTGACCGTCGCGCGTCCGATGTACGAACGCGCCGGCATGGACGACGTACGGCCGTGCGGGTGTCGGGAACCGGCCGGGAGGCTGTCATGTCCCTCCGGCCGGTTCCGACACCCCGCCCCCACCGCCCAGGACCGGCGCTGCGGCTACCCGCAGCCCGGTGTGTTCGGGCCCCTGCCGCCCTCCCAGCCCCCACCGGGCTGGGTAGGCCCGCCGGGCCGTCGGAAGGCGTCGAGGGGCTCCCTCAGGGCCTTCGAGCCCGGAGGGAGACCGAGGGCGGAGCGCCCGCCTACCTGTCCAGCCCCAGTGCCCGCTTCAGGAAGTCGACCTGCAACAGCAGCAGATTCTCCGCAACCTGCTCCTGCGGAGTCATGTGCGTGACCCCGCTCAGCGGCAGCACCTCATGCGGCCGCCCGGCCGAGAGCAGCGCCGATGACAGCCGCAGCGAGTGCGCGACCACCACGTTGTCGTCCGCCAGCCCGTGGATGATCATCATCGGCCGGACCTGGTCCGCGGCCTCGGACAGCCCGTCGTCGGTGAGGAGCGAGTTGTACGCGTACACCTCGGGCTGCTCGGCCGGATCGCCGAGATAGCGCTCGGTGTAGTGCGTGTCGTACAGCCGCAGGTCGGTCACCGGCGCACCCACCACTGCCGCATGGAAGACGTCCGGCCGCCGGAGCGCGGCCATGGCCGCCAGGTATCCGCCGTACGACCAGCCGCGGATGGCCACCCTGGAGAGATCCAGCGGGAACCTTTCGGCGAGCGCGTGCAGCGCGTCCACCTGGTCGTCGAGGCTGAGGGCGAAATTGTTCTTGACCGCCTTCTCCCAGCCGGGTGAGCGCCCCGGTGCGCCGCGGCCGTCCGCGACGACGACCGCGAAGCCCTGATCGGCGAACCACTGCGATGTCAGGTGCGGATTATGGGCGGCGAGGACCCGACGCCCGTGCGGTCCACCGTACGGATCCATCAGGACCGGAAGCGGACCATCCGACTCCTGATAGCCGGTGGGGAGCAGCACGGCGCACGGAATCCGCCGTGCGCCCCCCTCGGTGAACTGCACCCGGGCCGTCAGAACCGGCTCCTCCGCGTGGTTCGTGACCGTCGCGACCTGCTTGCCGCTCCGGAGCACCCGCACCTCCGTGCCGGGCCGCTCCGGCGACGCCGAGACCAGCACGGTCACCTCGCCCGCCCGGACCGCGGAGTGCACCCCCGCCCCCTCGGAGAGCCGCTCCACGCCCAGCTCATTGACCCGGTAGACATGGCTCTGCCCGATCTCCGGCTCCGCCGCGTCCTCGCCCGCCGAAGCCGACACCAGGACGTCCGACTCACCGATGTCCAGGACCGCCTGGATCTGCAACTGCGCCCCGGTCAGCGGCCGGTCGCCGACCGCGAGGACCCGCGCCCCGCCCTCGTCCGCGATCCGCACGAGCCGCCCGTCCGGCGCCCACGCGGGCACCCCGGGGAACAGGTCCAGCCACACCGGGTCCTCGTCGACGTGAACCGTGCGCGTCGCACCGCTCTCCGTGTCGACCGCGAGGAAGAGCTGACTGCGCTGGTCACGGGCCTGCACCAGGATCAGCGGGGCGCCGTCCGACGACCAGTGCACCTGCGCCAGATACGGATACCGGGCCCGGTCCCACACCACCTCGGTACGGGCCCCGTCCAGGTCCGTCACCAGAAGCCGTACCTCCGCGTTGGGTGTCCCCGCCGCCGGGTACGCGACCTCGGCGGGCTTGCGGTCGGGGTGTGCCGGGTCGGCGATCCACCACCGCTTCACCGCACTGTCGTCGACTCTTGCCACCAGCAGCCGGTCCGACTCCGGCGACCACCAGAAGCCGCGCGAACGCTGCATCTCCTCGGCCGCGATGAACTCCGCGAGACCGTATGAGACGTGCGCGTCCTCCGGCTCCGCGAGCGCCCGGTCCCCGTCACCCTCCGCCCCCACGACGCGCAATGCGCCCTTCGATACGTACGCGACATGGCGCCCGTCGGGCGACGGGCGCGGGTCCAGCACCGGGCCCGGCACCGGCAGCGCGCGGGCCGTCCCGGCCCTCAACTCGGCGACGTACACCTTTCCGGAGAGCGCGAACGCCGCCAACTCGGCTGCGGAGTCGACCGCATAGCCGACGATCCCGGCGGACCCCTCGCGGCTCCGCTCGCGCCGCGCCCGCTCCTGCGGGGACAGCTTCTCCGCCGAACCGCCCAGCAGCGCCTCGGGGTCGGCGACGACCCGCTCCTTCGGCGTGGAACCGTCCGCCAGGTCCAGCACCCACAGCCGGTTGGTGCGGTCCGTGCCGGAGGCCGACCGCAGGAAGATCACCCGCTCCCCGTCCGGTGAGACGGTGAACGCCCGCGGAGCACCGAGGGTGAACCGCTGTGTTCTGGCGTGCTGACGGGGAAACGAGAGCTTCTGCGAAGTCATACCCCCGAACCCTAGGGCCTGATCGGAGCGGGAACCACGGAACCGGATGCGGCGCCCGACCGTCCGGTCGTGCGCCCCTCGTGCTGCTGTGCCCCGATCAATGCGATGGCACGGATAGTTATGATCCATAGCGCTCGGTGGGTATGAACCTGCTGGCTCCATGTGTGCTGCCCGTCCCGACCGTACTGATGGAGGTGAACCGCCGTGGCACTCTCGATTTCGGCGGTGGTGCTGCTGGCGATCGTCGTCTTCCTGCTGATCCGGAAAGCCGGACTGAAGGGCGGACATGCGGTGGTCTGCATGCTGCTCGGTTTCTATCTCGCGAGTTCGTCCATGGCACCCACCATCTCGGAGCTGACCACGAATGTGGCCGGCATGATCGGCGACATCAGGTTCTGACCCGGGACCCCTTCGGATCATGCCGGGCGCGCGGGGCCCGGCAGGCGTGGCTGCGACGGGCTCCGGCCCCCTCCGTGGTCGGCCCGCAGGGCAGTCGGCTCGTAGGGTGGGTCCCATGACGGACCTTCCCGCCCGTCGTCTGCTCCTGGTGCATGCGCACCCCGACGACGAGTCGATCAACAATGGCGCCACCATGGCCCTGTACGCGGCCCGGGGCGCCCGGGTCACTCTGGTGACCTGCACGCGCGGCGAGGAGGGCGAGGTCATCCCGCCCGAACTCGCCCATCTCGCGGCCGACCGGGACGACACCCTGGGCGACCACCGCATCGGTGAACTCGCTGCCGCGATGAAGGAGCTCGGGGTCACCGACCACCGTTTCCTCGGCGGACCCGGACGGTTCCGCGACTCCGGAATGATGGGTGCCGAGCAGAATCACCGCCCCGGCGCCTTCTGGAACACGGACGTGGACGAGGCCGCCGGGTACCTCGTGGAGGTGATCCGCTCGGTACGCCCGCAGGTCCTCGTCACGTATGACCCCGACGGCGGGTACGGGCACCCCGACCACATCCAGGCGCACCGCGTCGCGATGCGCGCCGCGGACCTGGCAGCCGACCCCGCGTACCGTGGCGGACTCGGTGCCCCGCACGCCATCGACAAGATCTACTGGAACCGGGTGCCGCGCTCCGTCGCCGAACACGCCTTCGCACGGCTGCGCTCGACGGCTCCCGACGCCTTCCCGGGGATCGCCGCGATCGACGACGTACCGGGTGTGGTGAACGACACCCGGATCACCACGGAGATCAACGGTGCCGCCCACGCGGGGGCCAAGACGGCTGCGATGCGGGCACACCGCACCCAGATCGCTGTGGACGGCCCGTTCTTCGCCCTCTCGAACGATCTGGGTCAGCCCGTCTTCACCACCGAGTACTACGAGTTGGTACGCGGAACATCCGGAGCGCCCGAGGGTGCACGGGAACACGATCTCTTCGCAGGCGTACCGGGCGTACCGGGCGTACCGAGCGCATCGTGCGTATCGGGCGCATCGGGTGCGGAGAACGTGCCAGGGGCTGAGTCGGGAGCACGGTCATGAGCAGCGACAAGCAGCGTCGGCCCCGCACCGGCACCCCACCCCGGGAGCCCGCGCCCACCGGTCTCGCCGCACCCCTGAAACCGGGCCGCGTCGGGGCGTACCTGGGCCTCGCGGTCCTCGGTGCGCTCGTCGGGCTCGCCGGAGCGTTGGTCCAAGCCGCCTGGTTCCCGGGCGGTTTGCTGCTCGCACTGGTGGCCTGCGCCGGACTGTTCTACGGAGGCCGCCTGCTCATCGGGACCCAGGCCGGCGCCCTCGCGCCCGCCGCGGGCTGGCTGATTTCGGTCATCGTTCTGCTCGGCGGACGGCCGGAGGGCGACTACGTCTTCGGAGACGAACTGGGGCTCACCCTCTTCATGCTGGGAGGGATGGCCGTCGCTGTGATGTGTGCCACCATGTCGCGGTCGCCCCAACAGGGCGCCGACAACGGCCGACCTGGCAAGTAATGTGCCACGTCCGATCCCGTAATGCCCCCTGTCCATCCGGGAGGCGCACCGTCGTTTCCCCCGGTCGCGGGGTGTCTGTCGGTGGCGGCCAGTATGGTGGTTCGCGCGCCGAGCCGTCCCCTGGCCTGCGGCATGGGGGAAGTACGGGCGGCGGAGCCAATCGGGAGAACCTGCTTTGAGTCGTGAAACTGACAGTTCGTCCACCGGCGCCCAGGGGCGCGGGGGAGCCGCGTATCCCTCGGGTACGCCGCCGTACGGATCACGCCAGTATCCGTCGCTGCACCCTTCGCAGGACGCCCCGGAGGAGACCCCGGAGCCTGCGAGCCCGCCTCAGTCCGAAGAGCCGAGGACCGAGACGACGCTGACGACGCGTATCCGGATCAACATCCCCGGCTCGCGGCCCATCCCGCCGGTCGTGATGCGTACGCCGATGAGCGACGCCGACACGGACGCCTCGCGTGAGCGCACGGTCAGCACGCCGCGCCCGGGAGCACCCGCGTCCGGCGGTGCGCCCAGTGCGTCGAGCGGGCCAGGTGCGTCGGGCGGACCGGCCACCGACGGGGGAGACGGCTCCGCGAGCGCGGAGCCGAGCGCCGAGAAGCCTGCCAAGGAGAAGAGCGGCAGCGACTGGTTCGCCCCGCGCAAGGCACCGACGAACACGTCGGTGGTCGACGCTGCGGCCGGCCCGGCCGGCAGTGCCGCCGCTGCCGGACCCGCCGGTGCGGGCGGGGGTGCCGGGTCCGGTGCTCCCACCCCGCCGCGCGCCGATCTGCCGTACTTCTCGGACGGGCCGCAGCGCACCGGCGACCAGGACGCACCCCGCCCCGGCGACGACTCCGCGGCCCCGGGCGGGCCTCGCGCCACGCCGAATCTCGGTGTGCGTACGCCGGGCCCGTCCGGCCCGACGACCGGCCCGGTCACCGGCACCTCGTCGCTGACTCCTCGCCTCGGCGGACCGGACGGCTTCGGCCCCGGCTCCGGCCCGGCGGGTCCGGGTGCGGGCCAGACGCGCCCCGGCGGACCGTCCGCTCCCGGCGCCCCCGGTGGCGTACCCCCGCGGATGTCCGACGACACGGCCGTCCTCACGCCGCAGTTCGCACCGCCCGGCCCCGGCGACCATGTCTCGGGGGAGACGCTCAACAGCGGCATCCCTGTCGTCCCGCCGGAGCGCCGCTCGGCGGCCGCCCCGTCCCCGTTCTCGAACGCGGGCGGCCCGGGGGGGCCCGGTCCGCGTGCCGACCTGTCGCCCCGGATCCCGAACGACCCGATGGGCGGCGGACCGGCAGGACCGGGCGGCCCCGCCGCGCGGACGCCCGAGCCCGCCCACCCTGCCCCGGCCCCCGCGAAGAAGAAGGGCCGCTCGAAGCCGGTCCTGCTCGGCGCGGGCGTCGTCGTCCTGGCCGGTGTCGCCTACGGCGCGGGGTTGTTGATGAACCACTCCGAGGTTCCCAAGGGCACCACTGTCCTCGGCGTCGACATCGGCGGCGGCACGAAGGAGCAGGCCGTCGCCAAGCTGGACGCGGCTCTCGGCGAGCGCGCCAAGACCCCTCTCCAGCTCTCCGTCGACGGCAAGAACGAGAAGCTCGCCCCGGAGAAGGCCGGTCTCACGCTGGACAGTGTGGAGACTGTGCGCGGCGCCGCGGGCAGCGACTACAACCCGGTCTCCGTGATCGGCTCCCTCTTCGGTGCCGAGCGCAAGGCCGACCCGGTGATCCCGGTCGACGAGGAGAAGCTCGGGGTCGCGCTGACGGACCTGGCGGGAGTGTCCGGCTCCTCCAACGACGGCACGATCAAGTTCGAGCCGGGCAGGGCCGTCGCGGTCCCCGGCAAGGTGGGCAAGACGCTGGACGTCAACAGGTCGATGATCTCGGTGCGGGACGCGTACCGCGCCCAGGTGCAGACGGGCAAGCCGGCCACGGTCCAACTGCCCGTCACCACCCGCCAGCCCACCATCGCCCGGGCCGAACTGGACCGGGCGATGAAGGACTTCGCGAAACCCGCGATGTCCGGCCTGATCACGATCAAGGCGGGGGCGAAGCAGATCCAGTTCGGACCGGCAAAGTCGCTGCCGCAGATCCTCTCCATGAAGGCGGTCGACGGCCGGCTGGTCGAGGTCTACGACAAGACCGCGATCGACACCCTCTGTGACGGCGTCTTCGACGGCATCATGATCACCAAGGGTGACGGCCAGAAGCACCAGCTCAGTGCGGACGACGTGGCACACGCCATGCAGACCGCGCTGCTCGGCAAAACCCCCACCGAGCGCACCGCCACCATTGCCCTCGACGGCAACGGATAGCACCACCGAAGCGCGGATCCCCATGACGCCGTCTCCCGTTCCGGGGGGCGGCGTCATGCGTGGGGCATGACATCTGTCATCCCCGATTCACGACCCGTGACCCTGCCGGGCGGACACCCCGCTTCGCCAGGCTGTGCGCATGACAACGACAGCCACCGAAGCCACCACCGCGCACGCCGCAGTGGTCAGCTTCGACCAGGTCAGCAAGGCGTACGGAGACGTACGCGCCGTCGACGGGCTCACCCTCGACCTGCACCCCGGCGAGACCGTGGCGCTCCTCGGCCCCAACGGCGCCGGCAAGTCCTCCACTCTCGACCTGCTCCTCGGCCTGCGCACCGCGGACTCCGGCACGGTCCGGCTCTTCGGCGCGTTCCCGCAGGAGGCGATCGCCAAGGGCCGGGTCGGCGCGATGCTGCAGACCGGCGGCCTGATGGAGGACGTCACCGTCGAGGAGCTCGTCCGGCTCGTCTGCGATCTGCACCCGCGGTCGTACCCGGTCGGCGACGTGCTGGCCCGCGCGGGCATCGCGTCGATCGCCGACCGGATGGTCAACAAGCTCTCCGGCGGCCAGGAGCAGCGCGTACGGTTCGCGCTCGCCACCGCCGGGGCCAGTGACCTGATCGTCCTCGACGAGCCGACCACCGGCATGGACGTCACCGCCCGCCAGGCGTTCTGGGCCACCATGCGGGAACAGGCCGAGCAGGGCCGTACCGTCCTGTTCGCCACCCACTACCTCGAAGAGGCCGACGCGATCGCCGACCGCGTGCTCGTCCTCCACAAGGGCCGGCTCCTCGCCGACGGCACCGCCGCCGAGATCAAGGCGAAGGCCGGAGCCCGCCGGATCTCGTTCGAACTGGAGGGCGCGATCGACGAATCGGCCCTGCGCGGCCTGCCGTTCCTGTCCGTGCTCGACGTCAGCGGCAACCGGGTCCGTATCCAGTCGCACAACGCCGACGCGACCGTCCACGCGGTCTACGCACTCGGCCTGTACCCGCGCGAACTCGAAGTCGCAGGACTCGGCCTGGAGCAGGCCTTCGTCGCCATCACCGAGGCCGAGGAGGCCAGGACCGCATGCTGAATTTCTTCTCGTGGGCGCTCATCAAACTCGAAGTGACCCGCACCCTGCGGAACAAGAAGTTCATGTTCTTCTCGATCATCTATCCGTCGTTCATCTACCTGCTGATCTCCGGCACCCGGAACACCACGGACAAGGTCCCGCACACCGATCTGACCATGCAGGCGTTCTTCATGGTCTCGATGGCCTCCTTCGGCGCGCTGACCGCCGTCCTCATGGGTAACAGCGAGCGCATCGCCAAGGAGCGCGAGAAGGGCTGGGTCCGCCAGCTGCGCCTCACCCCGCTGCCCAGCCGCGGCTACGTCCTGGCGAAGATCGCCAGCGCCGCGATGGTCACCCTGCCGTGCATCGTGGTCGTGTTCCTGGTCGCCGCCGTCGTCAAGCACGTACGGATGGAGACCTGGCAGTGGTTCGCGCTGATCGGGGTCATCTGGGCCGGATCGCTGGTCTTCGCCGCGCTCGGGGTCGCCATCGGCTACATCGCCAGCGGGGACGCGGTCCGCCCGATCACCATGATCATCTATTTCGGTCTGTCGATCCTCGGCGGCCTGTGGATGCCGAGCGCGACCTTCCCGCAGTGGCTCCAGAACATTTCCGAGTGGCTGCCCACCCACGCGTACGCTGCACTTGGCCAGGCAGTCGAGATGGGCGGCTCGCCGCATGCCAAGGACGTCGCCATCCTCTGCGCCTACTTCCTGCTCTTCACGGGTGGCGCGGCCTGGCTCTACCGGAAGGACACCCTGAAGGCGTGAACGACGACGAGACGTTCGTGGGGATCGGGCGCTCGCCGACCAACCGCCGTCAGGTGGGCGTCAAGCTGCTCTGGATCGGCATCTGGCTCGCGTTCATGAGCGCCCCGGTCAAGGACCTCATCGATGGCAACCACACCCCGTGGGCCGCTGCGCTCGGCGCCCTCGGCCTGCTGGTCTTCGTCGGGACGTACCTGGTCCTGGTCTTCCGCCACACCTCGAAGGCGCTGGACCGCCGCCGGGTCGGGGCGACGGTCGCCTTCCTCGGAGCCCTGGCAACCGTCCTCTCCCTGACGCTGGGCACCCCGTGGCTGGTCCTCTTCGTGTACGTCTCCGTCACCGTCGGGGCCACCCTGCCCCCGCGGACCGCCGGCTGGCTGATCCCCGTCGTCACCGCCGTACTCGTCGGCATCGGCCTGACCGGCGACCATCCGCGTGATGTCATCACCGCCCTGGTCTTCCCCGCTCTGCTCGGCGGGTTCGCCATGACCGGCGTACGGCAGATGATCCGCACGACGATCGAGCTGCGCGAGGCCCGCGCCACCGTCGCCCAGCTCGCCGCCAACGAGGAGCGGCTGCGGCTCGCCCGCGATCTGCACGACCTGCTCGGTCACTCCCTCTCCCTGATCACGCTCAAGAGCGAGCTGGCGGGGCGGATGCTTCCCGACCGCCCCGACCAGGCGGCGCTCCAGGTCGCCGACATCGAACAGGTCAGCCGCCAGGCGCTGGTGGACGTCCGCAGTGCGGTCACCGGCTACCGGCGGCCCACCCTCCCCGGCGAACTCGCTGGGGCCCGTACCGCACTCGCCGCCGCGGGCATCGTCGCCGACATCCCGGCGGACGCCCCCGCCGAGCTCCCCGAGAAGCCGGAGGAGGTCCTCGCCTGGGCGCTGCGGGAAGCCGTCACCAATGTCGTACGCCACAGCGGCGCCCGCCGCTGCGCGGTCACGCTCACCCCTCGGCAGACGCTCGACGGCCGGGTCCTCGAACTCACGGTGGAGGACGACGGCCGGGGCGGCTCCGGAACGAAGCCGGGCAACGGCCTCACCGGCATCAGCGAACGACTCGCCACCGTCGACGGCACGCTGACCACCCGGGCCACCAGCTCCGTTTCCGGCAAAGGCTTCACCCTCACCCTCAGTGTTCCGCTCGGATCCGCCCTAGGATCCGGTGAATGAGCATGATCAGACTCCTCCTTGCCGAGGACCAGTCCATGGTGCGCGAGGCCCTCGCGGCGCTGCTCGGCCTGGAACCCGACATCGAGGTGGTGGCCCAGGTCGCCCGCGGTGACGAGGTCCTCGCGGCGGCCCGCGAGAATGCCGTCGATGTCGCCCTCCTCGACATCGAGATGCCGGGCATGACCGGCATCGAAGCGGCGGGCGTGCTGCGCCGGGAGCTCCCGGCCGTGAAGGTCGTCGTCGTCACGACCTTCGGCCGCCCCGGCTATCTGCGCCGAGCGATGGAGTCGGGCGCGGACGCGTTCCTGGTGAAGGACGCCCCGGCGTCCCAACTCGCGATAGCGGTACGGAAGGTGCTCGCCGGCGAACGCGTCATCGATCCGACCCTGGCGGCTGCCGCGCTTGCCGACGGCGCGAGCCCACTGACCGAGCGCGAACGCGACGTGCTGCGCACGGCGGCCGACGGTTCCACCAACGCGGAGATCGCCACAGCCCTCCATCTCTCGCAGGGCACGGTCCGCAACTACCTGTCCACAGCGATCCAGAAGACGGCGGCACGCAACCGGGCGGAAGCGGTGCGTATCGCGAGCGAGAAGGGCTGGCTGTAGCGTCCGCCCCGGGCGTGCGGCAGCCCTCGGCGCTCCCTGACCTGGAGAAGTTCCGGCTTCGCAGGATCGGTGGAGCTGGCACACTCCTGCTTCATGACGACTGGACGGAGCGCGGGCGTGAACCTGCGCGTCGGTGCGGAGGACGCGGAGCTCTCCGCCCGGCTGAGCGAAGAGCTGACCGCCTTCAACAACCATGCGACGGGCGCCCACGACGACCGGGGGCTCTCGGTGCGGGTCACCGACGAGGCGGGTGACCTGGTGGCGGGGCTGGTCGGCTGGACCTGGGGCGGGTGCGCCGGGATCTCCGAGGTGTGGGTGCGGGCCGACCGGCGTCACGAGGGGTGGGGCGCCCGACTGGTGCGCGCCGCCGAGGACGAGGCTCTGGCGCGCGGCTGCATCTCCGTGATCGTCTCGTCGATGTCCTTCCAGGCGCCCGGTTTCTACCGCCGACAGGGCTACCTGGAGACCGGGAGTGGCGGTGGGCTCCCGGGCGGCCACACCCGCCATCACTTCTTCAAGGAGTTGGAACGGACGGAGAACGTCGGCTAGGTCCTGTCCCGGTGTTTCAGGCGCGCGTCTCCTCGTCGAGATGGGCGAACACCACCACGTTGTCCTTGTAGTCCTTGGCCTTCCTGTCGTAGGTGCCGCCGCACGTGATCAGGCGGAGCTGGGCGGACGGGGTGTCGGCGTACACCCGCTTGTCGGGGAAGTGCGCCTTGCTGAAGGTCTCCACCGAGTCGACCTTGAACGAGGCGACGCTGCCATCCGCCCTCGTGATGTCGACCGTGGCCCCCGGTTTCAGGAACCGAAGCTGCAGGAACACCGCCGGGCCGGTCGTCGTATCGACGTGACCTGCGACGATGGACGCGCCGCGCTCACCGGGCGTCGCGCCGTCCTTGAACCAGCCCACCAGGTTCTTGTCGTTGGGGGGCGGGGCGTCGAGCTGTCCGGTCGGACCGATGGACAGGGGGGTGAAGGGGGCGTCGACGGCGATCGTCGGGATCCGGAGCCGCTTCGGCTTGGAACGGGGCATGGACGGCCCCTGGCGGGAAGCGGAGGCCGAGGGGGCGCCGGAGGCCGAGGGGGCGCCGGAGGCCGAGGGGGCGCCGGAGGCCGAGGGGGCGCCGGAGGCTGGGGAGCCAGCTGCCGGGGCTCCGGGAACGCCGGGCCCGGGGACGGCGGGTGCGAGCACCGCGGGGGTGGTCAACGGCTTGTTGTCGTCCGAGATGCCGAGGGAGTTGTAGATCAGGAGCAGGCCCAGCCCTGTCGCTGCCGCGGGCCAGAGCAGGGCGCGGCCGATGGCGGGGGAGCCGGGCCGGGAGGGGGCGGAATCGGACGACTGCGGGGCGGCCATGAGAGCGTGCCTTTCTTCTTTCCTTCTGCTGGGTGGCATCAGTCAGTTGGTGCTCGGTCAGCCGGTGGAACCGGGGAAAAGCAGCCGCCGCGGTCGCCGTCCCGGGGGACGGCGACCGCGACAGCTGCGCGAGATCAGCGGTTCAGCTCCTTCAGGCCACCGCGCCGCCCGTGGCCTGACGGCGGCGCATCTTGTACGCACCGACGCCGAGCCCACCGATGAGCAACGCCGAACCGGCGGCCAGACCGCCACCGGTCACCGCGGTCCCACCACCTCCGGTGTGGACGCCGCCGCTGGGCTTGTCGCCTTGGCCCCAGCTGCCCTTTTCGCCCTTGCTGCCGTGGCCGCCGCCGTAGCCGCCCTCGTCGTCGCCGCCCTCGTCTCCGCCCTTCTTCGATTGGTCGTCGGAGTCGTTGCCGGGCTGCCACTCCTTGGCCACCGTCATGGCCATGGCGCCGCCACCGGTGTGGACGCCTCCGCGGGGCTTGTCGCCGTGGCCCCAGCTGCCCTTTTCGCCCTTGCTGCCGTGGTGGCCCTTTTCGCCCTTGTCGCCCCAGCCGCCCTTCTCGCCCTTGTCGCCCCAGCCGCCCTTTTCGCCCTTGTCACCCTTCTCGCCGTGGTGGCCCTTTTCCCCCTTGTCGCCCCAGCCGCCCTTCTCGCCCTTGTCGCCGTGGTCGCCCTTGTCGCCCCAGCCGCCCTTCTCGCCCTCGTCGCCCTTGTCGCCGTGGTCGCCCTCGTCGCCCTTGTCGCCCTCGTCGCCCTTGTCGCCGTGGTCGCCCTTGTCGCCCTTGTCGCCCTTGTCGCCCTCGTCGCCGTGGTCGCCCTTGTCGCCGTCGCTCCAGTCGCCGTCGCCCCAGGTGGCCTCGTTGCCGCCTTCGTCGCCGTCGTCGGAGTCGTTGCCGGGCTGCCACTCCTTGGCCACCGTCATGGCCATGGCGCCGCCTCCGGTGTGGACGCCGCCGCTGGGCTTGTCGCCGTGGCCCCAGCTGCCCTTTTCGCCCTTGCTGCCGTGGTGGCCCTTGTCGCCCCAGCCGCCCTTCTCGCCCTTGTCGCCGTGGTCGCCCTTGTCGCCCCAGCCGCCCTTCTCGCCCTTGTCGCCGTGGTGGCCCTTGTCGCCCCAGCCGCCCTTCTCGCCCTTGTCGCCGTGGTGACCCTTTTCGCCCTCGTGGTCGCCCTTCTCGCCCTCGTCGTCGTGGTCGCCCTTCTCGCCCTTCTCGCCGTGGTCACCCTTGTGGCCGTGGTGGCCCTTTTCGCCGCGGTCGTCGCCGCGGTCGCCGTGCTCATCGCCGCGGTCGTCGCCGCGGTCGCCGTGCTCATCGCTGCTGGAGGAGGAACCGCCGTCCCAGCCATCGGTCAAGCCGATGGCATGGGCAGCGGGACTCGTGATGGCGAGGGCCGCGGTGATCGCGGCCGAAGCGAACAGTGTGCGGGCAGAGCGCATCTGAACACATTCCTTTCGACGCGACTGCGATGAGTGACTGGCTGTCGACTCAAAGTGACGCAGTTGCGACGTGATCCACCGTTAACCGGAATGCGACTCGGCGCCATCGGGAATCTGTGCATTGGGGCTACGTCATGAGCCCTTCGAGTGGCGATTTACAGATAATCACCCATCGGACTGCATATCATGGCGTAATCAGGTTTGGTGCAGCATGCCCACCCATTTGCTGACATTCCTTCATGGTGACGCGCCGTGCGATCGGGGCGGCGAGACCCTTGCAGTTGGCTCGAACTCGCTTACAGCGACGCCTGGTTGACGATGTCCTGTACGTGAGTGATCCCCGGGGCTGCCCTCCGCGTCGCCCCAGCGGCCCTGCAGTGCCGGGGAGGCGCCCGGCCCGCGCTCCCATGGTGTCAGCTCCTCTAATTCAGCAAGGCCCGCGCCGCCCGCGCCCGCCCCCGAACCATCTCCGCCGCCGTCGGCTCCACCGCCTCCACCAGCTCCGCGTACTCCTCCATCTCCTCCGCCCCGCGAAGGAACTCCCCGCTCTGTACGAGCAACTGCGCCCGCTCGTAGCGCAGCCGCGCCGGATGCGAGGGAAGCAGCAGCGACAGGTCCACCGCCCACAGCGCCACTCGCGTGCACTCCGGGCGGGCCGCCGCCCACGCCCTGATGTTGTTCAGGATCCGCAGCACGATCTCCAGCGGCCGGGCCGGCACCAGCATCGACGGCTCGAGTGGTGCCCCGGTTGTCCCCGTCACCAGAAGCTGCGCGTCCTGGCCGGTCATCGGCCTGCCGCCGGCGAACGGGTCGGCCAGCACCTGTTCCGCCGGATCGCCGAACCCGACGACGAAATGACCCGGCAGCGCCACCCCGTACACCGGGGCGCCCGCCCGCCGCGCCACCTCGATCCACACCACCGAAAGCAGGATCGGCAGCCCGCGGCGGCGCCGCAGCACTTCGTGCAGCAGCGAGGACTGCAGCCGTTGGTAGTCCGTCGATGAGCCCTCGAATCCGCAGCGTTCGCCGAGTAGTTCGGCCACCGCCGAGGCCCAGGCGCGCCCGCTCCGTGCCCCGTACGGAAGCAGTCCCGCCAGCCGGTCCAGTTCGATCTGCGCAGCGTCGATCCCGTCCGCGTCCAGCGCCGGGTCGGCCTCCGCGGCCAGCAGCAGGCAGAGCAGGGCGAGGTCGGGGCGTTCGGCGCGGGCCTCCTCGGCGAACTGCCGGCGTGGGTTCAGTCCTGGGTTCATGGGGGACATGCTCCTGCCCCTACGCGGACCGGAAGTGGTGGTACAGGTGATGGGTCACGAAACCCATGCGGTCGTACAGCGCGTGTGCCCCCTCATTCTCCGCCTCCACCTGCAGCCACGCCGCCGACGCACCCTCGTCCAGCGCCTGCCGGGCCAGTGCGGTCATGACGGCGGAGGCCAGGCCCCGCCGCCGGTACGCGGCATCGACCTCGACGGCCATGAAGCCCGCCCAGCGCCCGTCCACGACACATCGCCCGATCGCGGCAGGCGCCTCGCCCGCCGCGTCACCCGGCACGGTCGCGAACCACACCGAGGGCCCGCCGGCCAGCACCTTCAGTACACGCGGGCTCGGAGTGCGGAGGCGCTGGTACCGGGAGAGCCATGCCTCGTCGATCTCCCGGCTCAGCCGCACCCCTGCAACGTCTGCATCCAGATCGCCGATCGGCGCCAGAGCCGCGATCCGCACCTGTGCCGTGACCTCGCGCCGCCACCCGTGCTCCTCCAGTTCCGCGCACAGATTCTCCTGTGTGCCTTCCGCGCCCGTCGCGGTCTGGATGTACGCGGGCAGCCCGCGGGCTTCGTACCAGCGCTCCACCCGCGCGAGCGCCTCGTCGAGCGGTACCCCCGGATCGCCGAGCGGCAGTACGGAGTTGGCACGCCGGGTGAACCCCTCCGCCGCGCGCAGCTGCCAGTGCCCGAGCGGTTCGCTCTCCACCGGCTGCCAGGCGCGGGCACAGACGTGGGCGAGTTCGGCGAACGTGGCCGACGGACCCCGGCGCCGGGCCGGCGCGGACGGGACGACCTTGCCCGCCACCAGCGAGGATTCGTCGATGTGGACGGATTCACCGCTCTTCGGTGTGATGGACAGCACATGATTGTTCCAGGATGTGAGAACCCCGACGGTGTCGGTGAACTTCCAGCCCGCCGCGCCGTCCTCCGAACGACGTCGGACTGATACCCGTTTGCCCACGTCAGCCGGGGTGATCCGGACCTCAGCCTGTCCGCCGATGGTGAATTCCACAGCTCTCTCAGCCCCTCCTGTTCGGTTCGTGCCCAGGAACGGAGATACTAGGTGCGGGCATCGACGACGCCGCGCTCCCGCGCGAGAGCCAACGCCCTACCGAGGAGGAACGACAGCGTGACCTACGTCATCGCGCAGCCTTGTGTCGACGTAAAGGACAAGGCCTGCATCGAAGAGTGCCCCGTCGACTGCATCTACGAGGGCCAGCGGTCCTTGTACATCCACCCGGACGAATGCGTCGACTGTGGAGCCTGTGAGCCGGTCTGCCCGGTCGAGGCGATCTTCTACGAGGACGACACCCCGGAGGAGTGGAAGGACTACTACAAGGCGAACGTCGAGTTCTTCGACGACCTCGGTTCGCCGGGTGGTGCCTCCAAGCTGGGTCTGATCGAGCGCGACCACCCGTTCATCGCAGCGTTGCCGCCGCAGAACCAGTAACCAGCGGCCAGCACGTGCGCCGCCCCGGTCCCGTACGGCTCGTCACCGTGCGGGACCGAGGTGTTTCCGGTCCGGGCCGCAGGCGGACCCGGCGCTGCACGAACCACCCGAACCATCCTCGTCACCCTCGTACGAGAAAGCAGAGAGCCGTGTCCGCAGCAGTCTCCTCCCGCCTCCCGGTCTTCCCCTGGGACAAGCTCGCGCCCTACAAGTCGACCGCTGCGGCCCACCCGGACGGCATCGTCGATCTTTCCGTCGGCACGCCCGTCGACCCGGTGCCGGAGCTGATCCAGCAGGCGCTCGTCTCCGCCGCGGACAGCCCCGGCTATCCGACGGTGTGGGGGACGACGGAACTCCGCGACGCCCTCACCGGCTGGGTGGAGCGGAGGCTCGGCGCGGTCTCCGTGGCGCACGAGAACGTGCTGCCGGTCGTCGGCTCCAAGGAACTCGTCGCCTGGCTGCCGACGCAGCTCGGCCTCGGCGCGGGCGACAAGGTGGCGTACCCGCGGCTCGCCTACCCGACGTACGAGGTGGGTGCCCGGCTCTGCGGCGCCGAGCCCGTCGTCTACGACGACCCCACCGAGCTCGACCCGGCCGGACTCGAGCTGCTCTGGCTGAACTCGCCGTCCAACCCCACCGGCCGGGTCCTGTCCAAGGACGAGCTGATCCGGATCGTGGCCTGGGCGCGCGAGCACGACGTGCTGGTCTTCAGCGACGAGTGCTACCTGGAGCTCGGCTGGGAGGCCGAACCGGTCTCCGTGCTCCACCCCGATGTCTGCGGCGGCACGTACGAGGGCATCGTCGCCGTCCACTCGCTCTCCAAGCGCTCCAACCTCGCCGGATACCGCGCGGCGTTCATCGCGGGCGACGCGGCCGTCCTCGGCGAACTGCTGCTGATCCGCAAGCACGGCGGGATGATGACGCCCGCCCCGGTCCAGGCCGCCACTGTCGCGGCGCTCGGAGACGACACGCACGTGGCGGAGCAGCGGACCCGGTACGCGGACCGGCGTACCGCGCTGCGGACGGCGCTGGAGGCCCACGGCTTCCGGATCGAGCACAGTGAGGCGAGCCTCTATCTGTGGGCGACCCGCGACGAACCCTGCTGGGACACCGTGGCGTACCTTGCGGAGCTCGGCATCCTGGTGGCGCCGGGCGACTTCTACGGACCGGCGGGCGACCACTTCGTACGGGTGGCGTTCACGGCGACGGACGAACGTGTGGCAGCCGCGGTCACGCGGCTGTCCTGACCCCGTACCGGACAGGCGCGAGGGCCTCGGGAGCACGCACTTCCGAGGCCCTTTTGCGTGTCCGGTACGGGGTCAGCCGATCGGCAGACCGTGGGTGGGCAGGCCCTGCGTCGTCGGCAGACCGCCACCGGCGAGACCGCCGGCCGGCAGACCGCCCTCGGCCGCCGCGCCGGTGGCCCCGCCGACCAGCTCACCGGCGGCCTTCCGCGCGGCGGGGGCGGCCTTGCTGCCCGTGCTGCCGACGGTCTTGCGCGCGGCCGGGACGGCCGTCCCGACGATCTTGCCGCCGGCGGCACCCGCGACCTTGGTGCCCTGCTCGGGCGCGCCGTCGAGGGTCTTGCCGAGACCGGCGCCGTCGACGGTCGTCAGACCGCCGAGCTCCGGGGCATGCGGGAGCTCCGCGGCACCTGCGGCGCCGGCCGCACCGACCACGGGGGCTGCACCCGCCGCGATCAGCAGCGCGGCACGGGCGATCCGACGGGTCAGGGGGAGGGACATGATGCTCCTTCGACGGGATGTGGAATCTGTCTGTCCGTTGACCGGACGCAGTGACAACCGTCGTGGGGGCGGGGGAGGTTGCGGTGGACCGAAGTAAAGAGTCGGTCATGCGTCACATAATCCACAACGGAGGAACCCGGGCAAACATTGCATTTCCCGAACGCCGGACGAGCCGCCACTTCCCTTTTGCCGCAAGGGAAATGGCGTATGAAGGGGAGAGTTTCCCAGGCGTGTGGTGACGGCAGCTTCCGGACGGGCTGGATGGCCCCTACGAGGGATCCTTCGCACTGATGTCCCTCCCGGCAGGCTGTGCCCCGTCGCACCGTCCGGCATACCCGCTCGCAAGGCGGAGGGGCGCCCCGATACGTCCGGTATCGGTCCGAGCCCGACAACGTGGCGAGCGTGCGTGCCAGGCGCCGCCTGGCAGGCGGGACTTTCGAAACACGTCCTAGCGAACGAGCTGTATGCGGACCTGCGTGGTGCTTGATTCCTCACGGTCCGTCCGCCAGCCCGATCCGGTATTCCACACCCGGCCCGCGTACGCGACCTCGTCGATGCCCAGCGATTCGGCCTGCGCCACCGCCCAATGCGCGAGCTCCCAGCCGCGCTGCGCCCTGCCGCCCTCCCCGGCGGTCCGCGCCGCCTTCACCGGCACCGTGACCGTGCCCGCGGCCGGCGCCCCGGCCGACACCCCGTCACCCGCCCTCCCCGAGGGGGACAGCACACCCTTGCCGAAGGCCCGTACCAGCGCCGACCGCACCTGTGCCGCATCGGCGGGCCCCGCTGCCGTCTGCGTCGGCGTGCAGGTCAGCGCGGCGGGCGTACGGCCGGTCAGCGCGGCGGACAGCAGCGCGGCATCCGGCTCGTGCTTCGCGTACGCCTGCGGGAAACCACTGCGCTGCACCCGCTGCGCGGCGACCGTCAGCGGCAAGCGCGAGTAACCGGGCACCTCGGCCAGATGCTGGTAGAACATCCCGGCCGAGTAGACCGGGTCCAGGATCTGCTTCTCGGTGCCCCAGCCCTGCGAGGGACGCTGCTGGAACAGTCCCAGCGAGTCCCGGTCGCCGTGCGAGATGTTGCGCAGCCCGGACTCCTGCATCGCCGTCGCCAGTGCGATCGTCACCGCACGCTCAGGCATCCCCCGCGTGGTGCCGACCGCGGAGATCGTCGCGGCGTTCGCGGCCTGCTCCGGGCTCAGCCGGTACGTACGTCCCCGGCCCGTCGAGCCGTCGGGGGACTGCACGGTGCACCGCTCGACGCCCTTGTTGCCCGAGATGTACTGAATGGCCAGATAGCCGGCCAGGGCCACGAGCACGGCAAAGGCAGCTGCGATACGCAAGAGGCGGCTGCGGCCGGTGTGTCGGCGGGCGGAGGAGGGGGTCCGGGGCACGCGCCCACCGTACTGGAGGGCCCGGCCGGGTCCGAGGGCGAAGTCCCTCAAGGGTTTTCCTTCCGGATCACGCCGGGCTCGCGGGGTCCCCGATCGGGCTCGATCCGAAAGACGGTCCCTGGGCCCGCCCGGCGGATCAGGGCCGGACAGGCCTTAGGGTCGGGACCATGCCCGAAAGCACCCTTGACCTCACCCTGGACGGCCCGGCCCTCACCGCCCGCCTCGTCGACTTCCCGTCGGTCAGCGGGGACGAGAAGGAGCTGGCCGACGCGATCGAGACGGCCCTGCGCACGCTCCCGCACCTGACCGTCGACCGGCACGGCAACAACGTCGTGGCCCGGACGAACCTCGGTCGCGACGAGCGCGTCGTACTCGCCGGACACATCGACACCGTGCCGATCGCCGACAACGTGCCGTCCCGGCTCGACGAGAACGGCGTGCTCTGGGGCTGCGGAACCTCCGACATGAAGTCGGGCGTCGCCGTCCAGCTGCGGATCGCCGCGACCGTGCCCGAGCCCAACCGCGACCTCACCTTCGTCTTCTACGACAACGAAGAGGTCGCCGCGCACCTCAACGGGCTCGGCCATGTCGCAGACGCCCACCCCGACTGGCTGGTGGGCGACTTCGCCGTCCTCCTCGAAGGGTCCGACGCCCAGGTCGAGGGCGGCTGCCAGGGCACCCTGCGGGTCTTTCTCCGTACGGAAGGGGAGCGGGCGCACTCCGCGCGCAGCTGGATGGGGTCCAACGCCATCCACGCGGCCGCTCCGATCCTCACCCGCCTCGCCGCCTACGAACCGCGCCGACCGGTCATCGACGGGCTGGAGTACCGCGAGGGCCTGAACGCCGTCCGTATCGAGGCCGGCGTCGCCAACAACGTCATCCCGGACGCCTGCACCGTCGTCGTCAACTACCGGTACGCCCCCGACCGCAGCCCCGAGGAAGCCCTCGCCCACGTCCACGAGGTCTTCGCGGACTGCGGCGTCGTCGAGTTCACCGTCGACGACCACTCCGGCGCGGCGATGCCCGGCCTCTCCCACCCGGCGGCCAAGGCGTTCGTGGAGGCCGTCGGCGGTACCGCGAAGCCGAAGTTCGGCTGGACGGACGTCTCCCGCTTCGGTGCGCTGGGCGTCCCCGCCGTGAATTACGGGCCCGGTGACCCGGTCCTCGCGCACAAGCGCAACGAGCACGTGGCGGTCGACCGGATCACCCACTGCGAGGACCGGCTGCGCTCCTGGCTCACCAGCTGACCGACGGCATTCCCCTGCCGGTAACCTCCATGGATCTACCCTGATCTGACACAGCACGTCGTCATGGCGTCACGTCGTCGGAGGGAGCAGGCCATGGGCAACCCCGAAGAAGCTCACGTCCCCGAGGAGCAGCGGCTCGGTCCAGTACTGCGCCGCAGGGAACAGGTACAGCCGGGCACCACCGATCAGCGGTTGCTGGACTCCGAGGGCGATTCCGAGTGGGTGCACACCGATCCCTGGCGGGTGATGCGCATCCAGTCGGAGTTCGTCGAGGGCTTCGGCGCGCTGGCCGAGCTGCCGAGCGCGATCAGCGTCTTCGGCTCGGCCCGCAGCCCGGCGGACGGCCCGGACTACGAGGCGGGCGTACAGATCGGCAAGGCGCTGGTCGAGGCCGGTTTCGCGGTGATCACCGGGGGCGGTCCCGGAGCGATGGAGGCGGCGAACAAGGGGGCGCGGGAGGCGAAGGGCATCTCGGTCGGCCTCGGTATCGAGCTGCCCTTCGAGTCCGGGCTCAACCCGCACGTCGACATCGGCGTGAACTTCCGCTACTTCTTCGTCCGCAAGACGATGTTCGTGAAGTACGCGCAGGGCTTCGTCGTCCTGCCCGGCGGCCTCGGCACACTCGACGAGCTCTTCGAGGCGCTCACCCTCGTCCAGACGGGCAAGGTGACCCGCTTCCCGATTGTGCTCTTCGGCACCGCGTACTGGGGCGGCCTGGTGGACTGGCTGCGGAACACGGTGGTGGCGCAGGGGAAGGCGTCCGAGAGGGACATGCTGCTGTTTCACGTCACGGACGACGTGCACGAGGCGGTCGAACTGGTCACGAAGGAAGTCGGCCACTGGCCACGGTGAGGTCCCTCCGGCGGCTGAGACCGACGGGCACATGGGGGGTGGGTGAAGGAGCCGGATCCGGGGCGGCGCCCGGATCCGGAAAAGGCGGGCAGGGGGACGCGTCGCGCGCAGCGGCCCCGCCGCCCCGGGCCCGGCTCGCGCCCGCCCCGCCGCCGCTACACCAGCCCGCGCCGGGCCACCGCCGGCGCCCGGTGCCCTGCGATCGACGCCACCATGTCCAGCACCTGCCGCGTCTCCGCCACCTCGTGCACCCGGTAGACCTGCGCGCCAAGCCACGCCGAGACCGCGGTCGTCGCCAGCGTCCCGATGACCCGTTCCTTCACGGGCCGGTCGAGCGTCTCCCCGACGAAGTCCTTGTTGGACAGCGATACGAGGACGGGCCAGCCGGTCTCCGTCATCTCACCGAGGCGACGCGTCGCCTCCAGCGAGTGCCGGGTGTTCTTCCCGAAGTCATGACCGGGGTCGATCATGATGCCGTCCGGCCTGACGCCGAGCTCCACGGCCCGCTCGGCCAGCCCCACCGTCACCCGCAGGATGTCCGCCATCACGTCGTCGTACGCGATCCGGTGCGGCCGGGTCCGCGGTTCGGCTCCGCCCGCGTGCGTACACACCAGGCCCGCTCCGTGCCGCGCGGCCACCTCCGCGAGCTTCGGGTCGACACCGCCCCACGCGTCGTTCAGCACATCGGCACCGGCCTCGCAGACCGCCTCAGCGACTTCGTGGCGCCAGGTGTCGACGCTGATCACCACATCGGGGTGACGCCGCCGCACCTCGGCGACGAACCCGACGGTGCGGCGGGCCTCCTCCGCGGCGGTCACCTCCTCGCCGGGACCGGCCTTCACTCCGCCGATGTCGATGATCGCGGCGCCGTCGGCGACAACCTGCTCGACCCGGGCGAGCGCGGGCTCGTCGCGGAAGGTCGCGCCCTGGTCGTAGAAGGAGTCCGGAGTACGGTTCACGATCGCCATGATCACTGGCTCGTGCGCCCCGAATTCGCGCCGCCCCAGCCTGAGCACACCGCTTTGCATCCTGTGTTTCTCCTCTGGATAGATCCCCCGCCGCCGCCTGCGACCCTAACTGTCAGTACCGCATGGCACGATCGGAGGCGGACAGGTTTCCGCCCCAGGGGAGATGCGTGTGTTCTGGTTCTTGCTGCTGGCGATGGTGGTGGTCGTGGCCGCGGTCACCCTCGCGGTGGTCGGCGGAGGGAAGAGCGCTGTCCTGCAGGACGTGGCGCCCGAGCAGCTGACCGACCCGCTGCCCGCGACCCGTCCGGTCGGCCGCGCGGACGTCGAGGCGCTGCGGTTGCCGGTGACGGCACGCGGATACCGGATGGCCGACGTCGACGAGGCGCTCGGCCGGCTGGGCGCCGAGCTCGCCGAGCGGGACGCGCGGATCGCCGAGCTGGAGTCGGCGCTCGCCGGAGCGCAGGCGACGGCGGTGGGCGGTGTCGGGCTCCTCAAGGAGCCGCAGGACCGGCCGCGGCCCGAGCGGGCACCCCGGTCGGCGCCGCAGTCCGAGGAGCAGCCCGACCGGCAGCCGGAGCCGCGCTCCTGGCCCCCGTCCGGCCCCCAGTCCGGGCCCCGGTCCGGCGAGGAGCCGCCGCCCGGTCCGGAGTCCGGGCCCCGGTCCGGCGAGGAGCCGCAGCGATGAGCGGCGGCGCCGAAGCGGGGGCGGACGGCCGGCTGCGCTGCCCGTGGGGACTGTCCACCGATGACTACCTCGCCTACCACGACACGGAATGGGGCCGCCCCGTCCGCGGCGACGACGCCCTGTTCGAGCGCCTCTGCCTGGAGGCGTTCCAGTCCGGGCTGTCCTGGCTGACGATCCTGCGCCGCCGGGAAGGATTCCGCAGCGCCTTCGCCGGGTTCAAGATCCGTGCGGTGGCGGAGTTCACCGACGCCGACAAGGAACGCCTCCTTGCCGACGCCGGGATCATCCGCAACCGCGCGAAGATCGAGGCGACGCTCGCCAATGCCAAGGTGCTCGCCGCATGGCCGGACGGCGAGTTGGACGAACTGATCTGGTCGTACGCCCCGGACCTGGCCACCCGGCCAGCCCCGCGCACCCTCGGCGACGTCCCGGCGGTCACGCCGGAGTCCACCGCGCTCGCCAAGGATCTCAAGAGGCGCGGCCTGCGCTTCATCGGCCCCACCACGGCCTACGCCCTGATGCAGGCGTGCGGCCTGGTCGATGACCACCTGGCCGACTGCGTGGCCCGCGGCACGGGGGCGTAGCCGCGCAGCGGGGTCGGCGGTGCCGTGGAGGAAGCCACCCACCGGTGAGCAACCGTCCACGCCCCCCGGCCCGGACCGACCCCCGCGAGGCCCTAGGGTGTGTTTCGAAAGTCCCGCCTGCCGGGCGACGCCTGGCACGCACGCTCGCTGCGTTGTCGGGCTCGCCCCGATACGCCCAGTATCGGGGCGACCCTCCGCCTTGCGATCGCACGCACCAGACGCC